>CAYHJU010000030.1:0-3804 GCA_964357175.1 uncultured Candidatus Saccharibacteria bacterium | reverse complement strand
GAACCCGCGACCTTCTCCTTGGCAAGGAGACGTTCTACCACTGAACTACTCCCGCATAGTGTTGAGCATGGTGCCGAGGGGCAGAATTGGACTGCCGACGCAAGGATTTTCAGTCCTTCGCTCTACCACTGAGCTACCTCGGCGCGTATCAAAGTTCTTAGAGTATTATAATAAATCATTGTTAAAATGCAATAAAAAATTTGGTGCGCGCTCGAGGGATCGAACCCCGGACCTACTCGGTGTAAACGAGTCGCTCTACCACTGAGCTAAGCGCGCACATCTAAAACGACGCACCTTAATAAAAAATTTAGGCAAGAATTTTAAGCAAGTTTAACACCAGAAACGTTTACGCCTTTAAACTAACATCTAGATTAAGTTTCCTATTTATATAATCAAAGGCCTCCTCTGCTGTATCGACTATTTTATATATATCTAAATCCTCGGCATCTATGGCTCCAGTTTTATTGTAGACCATTTCTTTCATCCATTTATCAAGACCTTGCCAATAATCTTTTCCAACGCAAACAATAGGAATTTTATCAAAAAATTTCTTAGTTTGGACTAAAACTATTATTTCAAAAAATTCATCCAGCGTTCCATATCCTCCCGGACAAAATACATAAGCCTTGGCTGAATATGCCAACATAACTTTACGGGTGAAAAAATAATGAAAACCTATCGATTTTTGAATGTAGGGATTGGCTCTTTGCTCAAAAGGTAGTTGTATGTCGAGTCCTATAGATTCGGTTTTTACGTTTGTGGCGCCTCTATTGGCCGCTTCCATTATTCCAGGGCCTCCGCCTGTGACAATTCCAAACCCTTCCTTTCCAAGAAGCTCGGCTAGTTTTTCTGCTGTCTTATAATAACTATTTTCTGTGTCAAATCTGGCGGAACCGAAAAAAGTCACAGTTTTTTTAAAATCGGCCAAAAACTGAAAGCCGCTTACAAATTCTGATTGTATACGCATCACTCTCCAATGTGGGCTATCACGAAAATCTTTCGGTTCAAAATAAGCAGGAAGTTTTGAGGCAGGGACGTTTAAAGATTTTTTTTCCGAGTGATTTTTATCGTTTTTGTTATTCTTCATAATTATTTTACTGAGAATATGGCATTTTAAATTTTTAACTTTCTTCTATTTACTACTTTCTATCCGTCAGCCAGCGGATCTATTTCCTTTCTGGTGCCGAGGAGAGGACTCGAACCTCCATGGCCTTGCGACCGCTACCACCTCAAGGTAGTGCGTCTACCAATTTCGCCACCTCGGCACAAAACGTCTTTATTCGTTTTCTGTTGTGTCCGGAACTTCCTTTTTGTCGGCCCCTGTTTTTTCTTTGCCCACAGCGACGACAGTCTTCATTTTTTTAGATTTTTGGCGAACAAAATAAATTTTGGCGCGCCTTACTTTGGAAGTTTTTACAATTTCTACCTTACCTATTTTGCTTGAATGGATAGGAAATATCCTCTCCACTCCTATGCCATCGACAACCTTTCGTACTGTAAAGGTGGCGCCGATGCCTTTGCCATGTTTTCTGGCTATCACCAAACCTTCAAAGCTCTGTAATCTTTCTTTATCGCCTTCTTTTATCTTGTAAAAAACACGGATCGTGTCTCCAACTTTAAACTTTGGCAACTCTTTACGCGTCCGGTCTTGATTAAATTTTTCTAATAGATTCATGTTTAAATATTTTTTAATTTTTACACAATAAAACCCTTTATAATCCTCCTCGGAGAATCACTTAAAACAGTTTTAATCCTAACAAAAAAAATCGGTACGGTCAACCCTGTTAAATAGAGCTCCGCTCTAATTTGTGCAACAAATTATTTAGCAGGGTCAATGCTAATTGTCGAGTTTTCGTAAAATTATTTTAAGATCATCTGGTGTGGGCGCGTTCCACTGGCGGGAATTCTCGTCTGGGAACGGTACCGTCAATGTTTGAGAATGAAGAAACATGGCGCCACTTTTTAGGTCGTTGGGTTGTTTTTTTCCATAAATTTTATCTCCTACCACGGGATATCCGGCGCTGGCCAGATGTACTCGTATTTGATGTGTGCGTCCGCTTAAAGGGCGGGCTTCCAGCAAAGTGTATTTTTTGAATTTTTTTATTATTTTAAATTCTGTTTTAGCAGGGCGGACTTTTATAGATTTTTGTTTTGCGCGGATAGATGAGATGGCCAGTTGTTTAGGTTTATTGGGAGATCTCCCTATATCTAAATCAATAAACTTTATATTTTCTGGAAAAGTGCCACTTACCAGAACTAAATATTGTTTTTTCACGAGCCGATCATGAAACGCTTTTTTTAGCCACTCAAACATAATTTGAGTCTTGGCTAAAATCATTACTCCTGAAGTTTCTTTGTCTAAGCGATGTACTATGCCGGGTCGCGTCATGTCCTCGCCAACTTTTGCAATAGGGGGGTAATGTTTTATGGCCCAATTTACAATCGTGTTTTGTGTGTGTTTTGTGTCAGGATGCACGGCAATGCCGCGTGGTTTATTTATAACAAGGACATAATCGTCCTCATATATTATAGGCACATCGAAAAGAACGGCGCTATCTTTACTGGATGATGGTTTTTCTGAACAGTCTATTGAAACCGAATCATTTGTTTTAACATGGGCAGAAGATTTGGCAGGTTTTTTATTCAACAAAACATAACCCAGGCGGATCTTTTCTTGGGCTTGGGCCCGGGAGACAGGAAGCATTTTTGACAAAAATAAATCCAGACGCAATCCGGCATCTATCGCTTGAGCCACAAATGTTTTTTGCATATTATTTACTGCGAAAATTCAAGCGATTAACGCTTTACGATATCGCTTATATTTTTACATCAAGCTTATTCTCTGTCATTTCCTGAAATTTTTCCGCAAAAATCGGGTCCTGGGATTTAATCCATGCTAAAAGCAAAAGCGCGTGTTCTTTTTCCTCATCTCTATTGTGTGCCAAAATTTCTTTTAGCTTGCTGTTTTCACTTTGCTGTATTCTTTGTTCGTACAAATCTATCGCCTCCAATTCTTCCAGCAGGGAATGGATGGCGCGGCTCATATCTTTTGTTTTTTCATCTAAACCATCAAACGTCTCATGAAATTGTGACATATTTTATTTTGATTAAATTTATTAATATCTTTTAATACATTATACCACCTAAAGCCTTTCTTGATAAATTTTAAATAAAGGCTTATTATTAAATGGAAACAAAAAGGAGGTTGGCCATGATCGGATGCGGCAAGTTAATTGAAATAGCTGTTATTACACGAGAATCTTTACAAAAGGGATTGAGCGAGGAACCAGAAGCTCTCAGGTCTTTAGAACGAACTTTTGCATTGGACAAATACGACTCCGTTGAATGTGTTGTTAAGGAATTTCATCAGCAGGGATTATCTTTGGATGTGCAATTTAACGGCGAAACAATACGGATGTTTAGGAGTTGCCTTAAACTTATTTTAAGGCTAAAAAATTAAAACCTCTTGTTCCCGCCAAGTAATATTTGGCGGGATTTTTATATAAAAATTCAGGTATTTATTGCCAAAAAAATAAATTCAATTATAATAAGTGATGTTAAACCCATTGTTTTGGCATTGCTTGGGTGAAAAATGTTTTGGGCGGTTAGCTCAGTTGGTTAGAGCGTCACATTGACATTGTGAAGGCCAGAGGTTCGAGTCCTCTACCGCCCACCAAGACAAAACTTTCTTTGCAATTCTGATTTTGCGCGCGACCAATTTTTTCTTCTAAAGGGAAAAGAAAGTTTTTCTGCTCGGCTTCGCGCTACGCGCGGGCGGCGGAGATTTTGACATGCGAGCAAAAA
>CAYHJU010000029.1:0-5173 GCA_964357175.1 uncultured Candidatus Saccharibacteria bacterium | reverse complement strand
AGTTGTCCTACCAAGGGCATCGCTGGGTAGCTATGTCGGGAAATGATAAGCGCTGAAAGCATATAAGCGCGAAGCATATCTCAAGATTAGGGATCATTCCCGTAAAAGGGATAAGATCGGTTGAAGATTACGACCTTGATAGGCTGCAGGTGTAAGCGCGGTAACGCGTTCAGCCGAGCAGTACTAATAGATCAATGTTCCTATTCAAGTTTTTGCAAAATAACATATTAGCAAATAGTAAATAGTAAGTAGAAAATAGAATTTTAACGTTTAGCGGAGAAAACAAATCCGCCCCAAAATTTTGGTGATAATAACCACAGTGGCAACACCTCTTCCCATTCCGAACAGAGTCGTGAAACGCTGTGGTGCCGATGGTAGTGGACGTCTCCGACGGCCGCAAGAGTAGGTATCGCCAAAATTTTGGGGCGGATTTTGTTTTTGTGTGAAGATATTAAACCCCCCTCACTTTAAAATATAAAGTGAGGGGGTTTTAATTGACAGCACGGTTTAAATTACACTACACTTAAAGCAAGGTAGGTTCTTTGAAAACTGATTCGCCTCCGCCAGTTGGCGGATGGCGAACGGAGGCTGAAATGTCCAGAAAATTCAAGAGGAACAGACATGGTCTGCCTCAAAAGTTGGTGGCGTTTAAATTCGGAGCTTTTGCGATTAAGGATTTAGACACACTTGTAGTCAATGTTAGGCATGAGCTTTGTTTAGGAAAAGTTTTTACTTTAGATTTTTCTGAGAAAAAGCATCTTCAAAAAGTGTTTGATCTACTGGAAGAAATGTACAAAAAGCGCAGTATGTGTGTCGGATTTTTAAACGACGACCGTTTTGATTTTTTGCCCCCAACCACTGGGCTATACGCCAAGATGGTTGAATTAAATAGCGACAAACTGCAGTGTTCTTTTATTGGCACAAGTAGGTTTGAAATTTTGGATCTTGATAAATTAAGCCTTGATGTGCATGCGTGCGCTTACGCAAAAATTCGCTTACTTGAAGACAGAAAGATTCGTCCTAATGAACAAGAGGAAGTCGACAATTTGCGTATGAATATTGATAGATGTTTGACGAGCTTTCCTATAGGTGAGTGGGATTGGACAAAACGTATTTTTACAGAAAAGCCTGGCGCTCTAGCTGACAAAATGGTTACTTCGGGCGCGATTTATGAATTAGCCGACGCTCAAACCATTTTTTATACTCTTGATCCATTCTATAGATTGAGAATTGCCAGGAATCGTATTTTGGCCTTGATCGAAGATTCAGAGCGGGATCTGGAAGAGGGGATCTTTGGTGGTCCTCAAGATTGTGGCGCTCCTTCACAGGGCAATGGATCTGACTTTGAAAAAAAATTCAAAGAGGTGAGAAAATTTATGCTACCCGAGCTGGCAGATATTATTGAGGGTAGAATAAGAGAACGCCGTTGTGGTGGACAGGATGACAAGGTGGAAACTTATTTAAGAAATGTTTTGGGTATGCCTTGGGGAAAAATCGCAAAAGATTCGCACAGGCCTATTTCTGAAATTAGAAAACAACTAAATGATGATCACTATGGGTTAAACGAACCCAAAGAGAAGATTCTTGAGTTTTTGGCGGTAAGATTTTTAAATCCCGAAAATAAAAGCAGTATCATGTGTCTTTTGGGTCCGCCTGGAGTAGGCAAGACATCATTGGGCCAATCGTTGGGTAAAGAAGGGGCATTAAATCGTCCTTGGGTGAGAATTTCCATGGGTGGCGTTCATGACGAGCCGACTATTCGAGGTCATAATTACACCTATGTTGGTTCAGGAATGGGAAGGATCATGCAGGCGATTAAACAATCCGGCGTGATGAATCCCATTATTTTGATTGATGAGATTGATAAAATTAGCGAAAATGGCGGAAATGGAAATCCCGCCGCGGCACTTCTGGAGCTTTTGGATCCTCTGCAAAATAACAGATTTTTGGACCATTATTTCGGAGGTCCGGTAGACTTGTCGGGCGTGTTTTTTATCTTGACCGGAAATAATTTCGCAGAAATTAATCCTATTTTGCGTGACAGGCTCCATGTTGTTGAGATTGAAAGTTATGATATGTTTGAAAAACTTCAAATCGCGAAAAACTTCCTGGTGCCCAAACAGCTTAAAAATTGCGGACTTGATGGAGCGCTTTCTTTTACAGATGAGGCCTTGGATATTTTAATTCAAGAATATGCCCACGAAGCCGGTGTCAGGGAATTGGAGCGTAAAATTGAAAGCATTTGTGCCAACAAAGCCAAAGTTGTTGTGGAAACCCAAAATCTTGGGCGCATGGAAATTGATTCTCAAGAAGTCGTGAGCATTTTAGGTCCTCCGGAATTTAGGCGCAATTTTAGCAGAATCACGCCAGTCGGGTGCTGTAATGGATTGGTTGTTGCGGGGCATGTGGGAAAGCTGTCTGTGATTGAAACTAAATTGATTTCACGCAAAAAATCTGAAGTATTTACAGGCGTTCTAAGCACAGTCAAAGATAGCGTAGAAAAAGCATTGAGTTTGCTTGAGGGAGTCAGTCCTGCGTTTAAGGAAAAAATTAAAAAACATTTTAGCGAGGGCGGAATTCATTTTAATATGGGCGATGGTAGTGTAGACACGGATGGACCTTCTGCCGGGATCGCTATCTTGTGCGCTCTCTTCTCATTATTTTCTGAAAAGCTAATCCGCGAGAAACTTGCTATGACCGGTGCCATCGGTTTGATTATGGGTGATGTCGGGGCGGTTGGAGGAATTAAAGAAAAAGTTATCGGCGCCATGAATGCTGGTATCAACGAATTAATTTTGCCCGCGCACAACAGATCGCGTTTTGAAAAGATTGATAAACGTATTACGGATAAATTTAAAAAAGTTCATTTTGTAAAATCCGTAGATGAGGTTTTGACGATTGTCTTTGGTGAAGATTTTAAAAATATTAAAGATTAGTTTTAATTAAATGGCCCCGACAAAAAGTCGGGGCCGATTTTTTACCAATATTTAATTGACAGCACCATTTAAATTGCACTACACTTAAAATAAAGGTAAAGCTCCTTGAAAATTAATTCGCCTCCGCCAGTTGGCGGATGGCGAACGGAGGACAAAATGACCAAAAAAACGGGATCGGAACTGGTTTTGAGGGGTGGACACTCTTTGTCTCAAAAATTGACATCAATGGAATTTGATGCGTTCGTGATTAAAGCTGGTGTCGCGTTTTGTATGAGAAAAATTATTATTGTAAGTTTTTCTGCGACAGAGCGGCAGAGAAATACGTTCGCTATGCTGGAAGAAATGTACGGGAAGTATAATATTTGCGTCGGACTTTTAAACGATGATCGTCTTGATTTTTTGCCCCCAACTACCGGACTATATGCCATGATGGTCGGATTAGATCGTGATCGTCTTCTCTGTTCTTTTGTTGGCATGAACAGGTTTGAGGTTGTAGATATTGACGAATTAAGCTTTAACAGCAATCAGTGCGCTCATGCAAAAATTCGTTTGCTTGAAGACAGAGAAATTGATTTTAAAGAACGAAAAGAAGTTCATGATTTGCGCAATGTTATTGATAAAACTATGGCCGCTTTATCTGGGTGGGGAAAAAGTAGCGTCTTACAGCAAGATCCTTGGAATAATCATATTTTTGACGAGAGCGTGGGGGCTGGCGAGTTAGCTGATCAAATCGTTGGCTCTTCAGAAATGTTTTCTGCATGCAGAAATCAGATTTTTTATCAGCTTAATCCGTGTATTCGCCTGCGAATGGCGACTCACAGATTGGAGTCCGTCGTTCAGAGAATGATTGGAGAGATAAAAGACTGTATTGCTATGATGAAAACAACAATTCAAACGCTCGGAGCAGGAGATCAGGAAAATCAAGATTTAAAGAAAAGATTTAATGAAGTTAAATCATTTATGGATCCTGTGACGGCAAAGATTGTTGAAAACCAGCTCGCACAATGCGACGGGACGGGCGCTACTTCTAGAGCGCACAAAGACAATGTCGAGCTTATTTTGAGTCTGCCCTGGGGAAAATATACTCCCGAAACCCACGATTCTCTAAATGCCGTTAGTAAAAAGTTGGATGAAGACCACTACGGAATGCCTGATGCCAAGAAGAGGATTTTACAATATTTGGCCATTAAGAAATTGAATCCTAAAGGTCAAAATAGCATTTTGTGTTTAATGGGTCCGGCAGGAACGGGAAAAACTTCGTTCTTCCAATCTTTGGGCAAGGCGCTCAATCGTCCTTTTGTCAAGTTTGCCTTGGGCGGCGTTCATGATGAAAGCGATATTCGTGGACATCGGATGACTTACATCGGGGCTACGGCTGGCAGGATTGTCCAGTTGATTCAGCAAAGTGGCGTTATGGACCCAATTTTCGTATTGGATGAAATTGATAAACTCGGAGAGTTTAGTGCACAAGGCAATCCGGCCGCGGCACTTTTGGAAGTTTTGGATCCTGAACAAAATTCTAAATTTATTGATAAGTATGTAGGTGGTCCGATTGATTTGTCACAGGTCCTTTTTGTGATTACTGGCAACGATATTAAGGGCATTAATCCTATTTTGCGAGATAGACTTCATATCGTTGAAATCAAGGGTTATACTCCGTTCGAAAAATTTATGATTGCTAAAAATTATTTGATTCCGCGGCAGTTAAAAAATACTGGAGTAGAGGATCTCGTTGAATTTTCTGATGAGGCCATCCAGAGGATTGTTGACAGGCATGCTTCCGACGAAGGAGTTCGTGGAATTGATCACTGCATTAATGATGTTTGTGCGGAGTGTGCCCGTCGATTTGTGTCTACTGAATGTCTTGAGCAAACCGAGATTGACATTTCTGAAGTGGAAAGAATTTTGGTTGATTATAAGGCGACCGGAAAAGAAATTGGTTTCGGAGCTAAATAAAAAAATTAAAGCAGCCCAAAGGGCTGCTTTTTCATATGAACGGGAGACGGGAGTCCTTCTCCTTCGCATTTTCACAGCGCGCCTTCGGCGCAGGTTCAAATGCTCACCCGAAGCCTGGGTTTTTAAAAAAGCAAAGCAGTTTGCTTTTTTAAAATACCCTTCGACTCTCCTACTATTGAAATATAAAAAGACACCTAAAGGTGCCTATTTATATTTCAGAGCGGGAGACGGGAGTCGAACCCGCGACCTTCTCCTTGGCAAGGAGACGTTCTACCACTGAA
>CAYHJU010000028.1:0-9162 GCA_964357175.1 uncultured Candidatus Saccharibacteria bacterium | reverse complement strand
GGAAATTTTAGATGAAACAAAAGCAAGAATTGAAAAACTGATTGCTTTTTTCAAACCTGATTCAAAAACAACTGGAGTAAGAAAAATTTCCCTTATGCCGACTGACCCCCTTGATAGAATAAATACAGGCAGTGCTTTTGTTTTCGGTGAAGAATTAGTTTTAAAAACTCATATAGATAATCCTGATAATTTAGAACACGAATTTTCTCATAGCATGATAAATCCTATTGTTGAAAAACTATCTCAATACTTAACCGATGAACAAAAAGAAAAAATATCTGAACTCGCCAGCGAAAACTTAAAACAAGATTATGACGAGGGATATTTTAGTTTGCTATGTGAAGAATTTATAAGAACTTACAACGATGTCTTTAAGAAAGGAGAGAAACCGCAAACTTACGAAACTTTTGTGCAAAAAATTTCTGGTATTAGCGAAGAACAATTTCAGAAATTTTTAGCACAAAGTAAAAACTTAAAAGCGAGATGTGAAGAACTTGGAATAACAACAATCGAAGATTTTAAAAATAAATCTCAAGAATATTTTGAAAGGTTTGAGAAGAACCAATTAAGAGATTTGATTTTTGAAATCTATCAAGAATATTCAAATCGTCCAGATAAGGAAACTGAAAATTTTGAAAGATTTGTTTTAGCAAAATTTTCAGTTAGAATAGAACAGTAAATTGAAATTGCCGCCGAATTTTCGAAGCGCTACCAATTTTCAGAACTTTTATTAATTAAATTTATTTTATGAATCAAAATTCTCCGATAATCAGTTCCGGATTTTCCGGTTTAGGCATTGCGCCAAGCTTAATGGAGGCTCTGGCTAGATTAGAATACAAAACACCCACCCCAATTCAACGCCAAGCCATTCCTGTTGCTTTGCAAGGAAAAGATTTGGTTGGCGTGGCGCAAACAGGAACGGGCAAAACGCTAGCTTTTGGCATTCCTATAATTCAACGCCTGAGCCAGATCAATGGTAATGGCCTGATAATTTTACCAACCCGCGAACTTGCGCTCCAGGTTGACGAGGCCTTAAATAGGCTGGGTTCAAAATTTGGCTTAAAAACAGCCGTGCTTATTGGCGGCACTCCGATACGCCCACAAATCCAGGCCTTAAATCGCAACCCGCACATTATCATTGCCACTCCCGGCCGACTTAATGATCACTTGCAACAAAAAACGGCTAACCTGAGAAATGTTAAAATAGTCGTTTTAGATGAAGCCGATCGCATGCTCGATATGGGTTTTGCCCCACAAATTAAAAAAATTTTTCAGGAACTCCCCGCCCAGCGTCAGACCATGCTTTTTTCTGCCACCTTGCCACCGGAAATCATGAAAATGGCGACCAGCTTTTTAAAACTACCCATTCGCATTGAAGTCGCGCCGACCGGATCAATCGCCGAACACTTAACTCAAGAAATATTTATTATTTCCAAACTTGATAAAATTAGACTCGTGGATAAACTTTTGGAGCAATATTTGGGCTCGACCCTTATTTTTACCAGAACAAAATATGGCGCCAAAAAATTGGCCCGAGCCATAAAAGATATGGGTCACAGCGCCGCAGAAATTCATTCCAATCGCTCTCTTTTGCAACGCAAAGAAGCCATGGCCGGATTTAAATCAGGCAAATATAGGGTTTTGATTGCCACCGACATCGCTTCCCGCGGCATTGACGTTACGGGCATTGAGCTTGTGATAAATTATGATTTACCGACAAACACCGAAGATTACATACACCGAATTGGCCGTACAGCCAGAGCTGGAGTTTCCGGCCACGCCATTTCCCTGGCCATGCCGGATCAGCGCAGAGAATTACGCGACATTGAGCGCTTGATCAGAAAAACTTTGCCGATTTCTCCGGTGCCAAAATTGCCACCTAAGCGTCAGCCTAGATTTATTAATATATAGCATAGTCGAAAATAAAATCTTATGAAAGAAGGATCATTAGAGGAAAAAGGGCCGTCTTCTCCAAACAGATTCGAGATGCAGCGCCTTTTAATTGAGGAGTTTTGCAAAATCAAGGAGATCAATGAAGCAGACAAAAGAAACGTCTGCGCCTTGGAATGGATACAAAAATACGCCGACAACTTTGATCAATTAGATAAGTCATTGCTTGAAAAATATAAAAATGCCCAGAGTGAACAGGAAAGAATAGATGTTTTGGATGAAATTCAAAAGGCGCTGGAAGCTCTTGATCAAAAAAACGGTTAAAATAAAAGGTTGGCTTGTAGGTTCGTAATAATTTCACACATTGTATTTGACAAAATACTAAAATGTGGTATTATTGTAGTGTATAAAATATGTTTAACCCTTCTGAAAAATTTAATGCGCCCAAGTCCCCTGCCCAAGAAAAACCCAAGGAAAGGCTGGGCGAATTTCAGGAACGCACAAAACCTCTGACTGAAAACGAACAATGTATTTTAAATAATTTAACAGAAACTGCCGCATGGTTTAATAAATCACTTAAGGAAATAGATAATCGTAGGGCAAATCCTGATCTTGCCGAATATTTAAGAGAATTTGAAAGCGCGCCCCTAACAATTGAGCGCCCCGTCGAGGAAAAAGAGATAATAGAATCAGCCATAAATTCAGATCTTGTTTTTTTGGGCGACTATCATCATTTAAGCAAAAGCCAGGATTTTGTGGCCGAAACAATTGAAAAAATAGCCCAAGCATCGACTAGGCCGTCAGTATTGGCGATTGAGTTTGTAGAGTGCTCAAAATCCGGACAAAAGGCCTTAGACGACTATATGTCTGGAAAGATTGGCGAGGAAGAATTTTTAAAAAGAATAAAATTTAAAAGCTGGGACAACCCAGGACACTGGCCAGCATATAGACACGTGCTAGAATCGGCCAAAAGATCCGGCATAAAAGTATACGGCCTAAACACAAATCGCAAAGAAAAAAGCCTAGCACGCACAGATGAAATATTGGCAGAAAATTTAAGGGACGTGGCCAATAAAAATCCTGGCAGCAGAATCATGATTCATGTCGGAGAAGACCATTTGTCAGAAGATCATCTGCCGCGAGAATTATCGTTGCTTGATGAATTTAATCAAAAAAAATCTACGACCATATTTCAAAATCTGTCTCCTGTTTATTTTGATGCTTTAAGAAAATATAAAGATTTTCATATACCCAAATCTTTTCAGCTAAAATCTCAAGGCCACCCCATGTATAATTTAATCACCGCCCCCTTAATAACTGAACTGGTGGCAAATATGGAATACCTACAATTAAATGAGGGCTATGAGGATCAGGTTGAATTTTTGACCGCAGATACAAGTTATGCGCTGGTAGAAAGAATAGTGAATGTCTTGGGCCTAAAGAGGCGCGAAGATACGTATGATTCTGTGCCGCCAGCATATTCTTCAGAGTCTGAAGTGGAAAGAGAATTACAAAACTTTAAAAAAGTGGGGGCCTTTAGGTCATATTTTAAAATATTAAATCAAAAAGGTTCTGTGTATATGCCCGGATCAAAAGATGGCAAACATAGTCCTGCCTTAATAATTAGAAGATTCCGTCTTAAAAAAGTTTTAGAGGAATTAGCTAAATTTATCGCCAATCCCGAGAAAAAAGTAGAGGATTTTGCACGACTTTCGCCCACTGAACAAAAAAATCTACAGGCTTTTCAATATTTATGTTCCAAGGTTTTCATACCCGAAAGAACTCCGTTGGATGAATCGGGCGAAGAAAAAGAGGGAGAAAAAATGTTTAGAGATTTTCTTGCTGGCAAAAAAATAGGAACGCCAGAAATTTAAATAAAAATCGGGTTAAATAAAAACCCCAACTTATGTCGGGGTTATTTTTTTAAAACAAGAGAGCGATACGCGGAGCGCTATGCCCCAACAACAACGAGACCAAAGGTGCTATAGTTTACCGGAACGAGATGTCCCAAAAGATCAAGCATGGTTTCATCGTCAACGATGGGCATACGACGAATATCGCGAGCGGCCATCCTCTTGGCATACTTCTTGGAACACATCCTCTCGAAATCCTTTGCTTTTCCCCTGTTGCGAAAGTTCATGTGGTGCTTATTCCAGGGTTTAACGCTACGCCGAATCTTTTCTAGACCATCCATCGTCCCCTCCTTTTCCTATGGTTTCTATCTTGTAAATTTGCCGAATTAAAGTATATTATAAATATTAAAGTATTGTCAATGGCTAGGTGGGGTGGCCGAGTGGTTTAAGGCGGCAGTCTTGAAAACTGCTATACCTGAAAGGGTATCGTGAGTTCGAATCTCACCCCCACCGCCAAGAATATAAACTCGAATAAATAAACAATCAAAAATATGTTTGAATTCTTTAAAAAAGATCAGCCAGGCCAACCGTTACCAGACAATGTAGTAAGTTTTAATCAAAGTCTAAGAACAGACCTTCCACGCGCCAAAGAAATTGAGGCCATGCTTAAAAATGGCACGGCCACAATAAATCCAAAGATTGATAAAAATGGAAAGATTATAGGAGAAGAAGTAATAGGCCAAAAAGGACAACTTCTTGCGTTTATAGATTTGGAAGAAGCGGAAAAGGTACAGAAAAAAGAAACAGAGGAGATGGAAACGGCACGAAAAAAAGATGAGCATGATAGAAGATTAAGAAAAAATTAAGAAAAACCCGCCCTTGAGGGCGGGTTTTGTTTTTTTTATTTACAAAAATATTTTGCCAACAGCAAATCGACATATTGGCCGATCGCCATGCAAGACGCTAGGCCCGGAGATTCAATGCCTATCAAATTCACCATTGGTGGAGACCGCCTATCTAAACTGATAATAAAATCGTTTTCCTTGGTGTCATTAGTTGTTTTGGGACGAATGCCAGAATAAGCCCATCTCAAATCTTCAAGCTCAAGCTGGGGAAGGAAGCGCTTGGCCGCTTCCAAAAAAACTTCTGGAGGGGTCTTGTCTTCTTCATAATAATTCTTACTTGGTACTGGTCGCGCGTTTGGGCCGATAAAAAGTCTTCCGTCTACGCGAGGGCCAAGATGAATTCCCTTGCCCGGATAATAAGGCGGCACAGCGGGATATACCAAATGTTTTATCAGGCTCCTTTTTTCGCTGACCACTTCGTAATACTCCCCTCGCCAGGGATAAATCTTATATTGTCCAAATCCTGCCATGCGCGCAATGTCATCCGCGTAAAGGCCCGCGGCATTTATCACCACCGGAGCATGAAACACTCTCTCAGGAGTGAACACACAATGATATTTAATCAGAGCATATACGTCCTTTGCCGGACTATTCATAAAAAACTCCACGCCATTTATACACGCCTCTTCATAAAGCGCATAAACAAACTGATCGGGGTTTATCACCCAAACGTTTGGAATAAAAATTCCCCCCAAAGCTTTAATGCCTGGCTCCAGCTTTCTCACGCCAGAAGATGTAAGAAAATCAAACTTGATATTCTGCTCTCTCCCTCTTTTCATCAAAGACATGAGCGACCACAAAGAAAATGGCCCACCCAAAAATGACTGGCCCGACACGGCCACAATCATTCCGCAATCCAAAACTGGAAAATTGCTTCTTTTCATAAACTCGGCGGCCATTTTGCTTCCCTGACGAGCAAGCTTTGATTTCAAAAATTTCGGATTTTGGTGGAGCCCGGAATGCAAGACGCCGCTATTTTTATGGCTCGTCTCCATCCCAATGCTGGACAATTTTTCTAAAACAACGATTTTCTTATCCGGCCTCACGATAGATAAATGCCTGGCAATAGCACAACCAACCACTCCGGCGCCAATAATAACGACATCTGCTTCGATAATTTTTTTCATTTTTAAAGAACCTCCTTTTTGCAACCCTTTTGAGATTAGTCTAAATCAAATAATCAAAAAATGAAAGCTTTATATATCATATATATTTTTCTTGCTTAATTTTTAAAAAGTATTAAATTTAAGTTGTTCTTTAAAAAATGAAACGGCACTAAAAGGAGGTGGGATTGAAAAAGACTGCATGGCTACTCGTTTTTGCTGTCTGTTTCTTTTATTTGCCATCTGAATCTAAGATGGCACAAAACAAAAATATCCGCCCGAACAAAAACCCTAAGTTGGTCGCGCTAACATTTGATGATGGGCCCAAGGAAAAATTCCTGAACGTTATTCAAGGATGGCTTGTGTCTGATATTGATAAAAATGCTAAAATGATAGAGTGGCGCGTGGTTAAAATTTTAACAGAATTAATAAACACATTAAAAAATAGTGGCTACAGTTTTGGAACAATTGAAGAAGTTTACCCCTATGTGGAAAATGGGAATGAAAATGTTCAATAAAAAAACACTCGTTGCTTTTTTGATTTTGTTTTCCTTATTTTCTTTATTTTTGACATACCCTATAAAAATTCCTGCCGCCTCTCCAGATAGCGTTAAGGCTATTTATCTAACTCCCGAATCGGCTCGCAACACGCAAAAAATTCAAATGATTTATGATTTTGCCCACAACACGGAAATCAATGCCGTAGTAATTGATGTAAAGGTTGATCAGCCCATCATAAATGAGCGCTTGAAAAAACTGGTAAGCGAATTAAACATTCAGGGAATTTATACGATCGCACGCATTGTGGTGATGCAAGACAATGGCTTAGCGCGCGAAAGACCCGACCTCGCTATAAAAACTCAATCTGGGGAACTTTGGTATTCAGGCAAAAAAGAATGGCGTAGATATTGGGTGGATCCCGCCGCGCCTGATGTTGTGGATTACAATATTGAGATATCCAAAAAAGCAATTGATGCTGGATTTAAAGAAATTCAGTTTGACTACATTCGTTTTCCTTCTGATGGAAACATGAAAAACATCTCCTATCCCTTTTACGACAAGAAAGAGTCAAAGAGTGATGTAATGGCAAGATTTTTTGCCAAACTAACTTCCGAGCTGAAAAAATATAAGCCCGACATCATTTTAAGCGTAGATATTTTTGGAGAAGCATATTTCAACGGACAAGAGCCGAGTGTCGGACAAAGATTGTCTGATTTGGAAAAACATTTTGATGTGATTAGTCCAATGAATTATCCCTCGCATTTTCAATGTGGAGGGTTTGGCTTTCAGGATCCGAATCAGCATCCCTATGAGGTGATGCTCAAGGCGCTAGCTTTAGGCAAAAAACGCCTCACTAACCCAAAAATCATTATCCGCCCTTGGGTACAAGATTTCAGTATTCGTAATATTTATGGATGTGATTCTGTCAAAATATCTTATGGGCCAGAGGAAGTGCGTGTGCAGATTAAGGCGGCCCAAGAAACTGGAGATTTTGGTTTTATGCTTTGGAATGCGTCTAATAGATACACCAAAGGCGCCCTTTTGGAAAAAAGTAATAAATAACGACCGGCTCATAGAGTCGGTTTTTTATTTTTTGTCCATTGATTTTTTAAAACAAAATATGTATGATTAGGGTGTTAAATAAGCGTAAATTTTTGATATAAATATGAGCCATGAAAATAACAGTGTAGAAAAATTCCAGGGTAATCCTAAAAAATCACCCGAGTATTTAAATTGGAAAAATAAAATTGTTAGTAAATACAAAGATCTTGGTGTTGATATCAGCGCCGACGAAGAATATTTTGTCCTCAATTTGCAAGATCGTAATGGAAGGCCTTATCAAATTAAAATACACGCCTGGAATGAAATACCTGTTGTTGGAAAAGACCATCAAAACATTGAGGGCAAGCCACCCACGGCCCCTATCACAGATATAATAGAGGCAGAGATTTTATACGCTCCAAGTCGTTCCATTGAAGAGGCATCACTACCGGTAAGTGAACTTTTGAATCGTTTGCGCGCTGAAAAGAATAAGGATTTAAAAAAATAAATTCCATACAGATTATAATGGCTAATGAAAATATAAAAATTCCCAAAAAGATAGTTTGGTCTGCCAGCGACAGAAAGCAGACGGGCCTTGGTCCCCGAGCAATCTGGGGCGGTGCGATATTTTTTGCCTTTTTAATTATAGTAGAAATTTGGACCAAAAATTATCTGGGATTCTTGGTGATGGCGGTCATTTTAGCGCTAATTATAATTTTAAGAAACACCAAACCAAAAATACACAACTTTGAAGTAAATGATGCGGGCATAAAAATAGATGACGCGGACTATTATTTCATTGACTTATCTTCTTTTTGGATTTTATATGACCCGCCACTTTTTAAGGACTTGATACTCAAAAGCAAAAAAACGCTGTCCACTAAAATTGTGATTCCTTTAGGACAAGCGGATCCTGTCATATTACATCGTAAAATATCGGAATATTTACCAGAAAAGGAAGAAAAAAAATCTTTGATTGATTTAATTGGAAAGCTTTTGGGGATATAGCAGAACAAATTTTCAAACGATTAATGATATGTCTTGGTTGGCTTAGTTTGCCCACTTCACTTTTTAAATATGTCCTCATAGCTCAAAGGATAGAGCGTAGCCCTGCGAAGGCTGAGATCGAGGTTCAATTCCTCGTGGGGACACAAGAAAAAACCCGGCAAATTGCCGGGTTTTGATTTTTATGCGCCAGGAGAAGCAAGGGCAGATTGGGCCATGGCCACGATTTGAATTGCCATTAAAAGCGCGGTAAAGATAAAAAGTCCAGCATAAAGCAAAAACCACTTAATGCGAACTCTTGCGGAGGCCACGGGGAGCTCTTGTGTTATTTGAGCAAGAGCTGTTTCGTATTCGTATCTTTTAAACGACCCTTCCGAAAGCTCTTCTTTGTGTTTAAGCATATATTTTAAGAACGCGTAACGCCTATACCGCATAAGATTGGTTATGGTGGCAAAAATAAGACACATCAACCAAAAACCCTCATTGGCGCCAAGGCGCCCAAAATGCAAAAGAACGAGAAAATGCAAAAGCATTAGTGCCTCCACAATAATTCCGAAGCAGACCTTGAGCCTCGTCTCTATTTTTGCCGAACCCAAAAAGAGCACCCACCCCAACCATAAAATCGGAGAGCTCATAAGCACTGCGAATCCAGCTAAAACCAAGGCTCCTACATACATAAATCGGTCACTGATAATCTGAGTTATTCTTCCACCATCAAGCGGACGTATGGGAGTAAGGTTAAAAAGATTCATAAATGTGGCAAAGAAACTCGTAATAAGCAACACAGAAGGATGAGATGGCAAGACAATCCGGTAATGTGTATACTCATATTGCACTTTTCAGATAGTCTGAGAGCATATGAAA
>CAYHJU010000027.1:0-10382 GCA_964357175.1 uncultured Candidatus Saccharibacteria bacterium | reverse complement strand
TATAAATATAATTTCCTTTTTCTTCACCGCTTCTGTGGCTAAATTACGCAAAGACTTTGTGTCTTTTAGCTTGCCCGCCGAAGCTTTAGCGAAGGAGGGCGCCTCTGTCATTTTAATAAACCATTGTGACATTACTCGCGGTTCAATGGTTGTATTGCACTTATAACAAACAGCTACCTGATGTTTATAATCTTCAGGTTCTTTAGAAAATTTATCTTTTAATAGTTCTGTTGATTTTTCACGAGCCTCTTTGATTTTAAGTCCCAAAAGTTCTGCTCCGGCATTTTCGTTCATTTTGCCAAATTGATCTATTACAGAAATTGGCGTGGTAGTGATTTCATCTTTGTGTTTCTGATATATTTCAAAATCGAGTGGATCGTGGTGTGGGGTTATTTTAAGTGCGCCTGTGCCAAAGCTTAAATCAACATTTTCATCAGAAATTATCGCTAGATCATTTCCGTTTAAAGGATTGATGGCAATTTGTCCGATAAATTTTTTCCATTTTGATTTTGGATGCACGGCTATTGCTACATCGGCAGGTATAGTTTCTGGGCGGGTTGTTGCTATCAAAATCTTTTCTGAAGAATTTTTAATATCATAATAAATATAATAAAGCTTATCTTGTTTTTCTTCGTGTTTTATTTCCAGATCCGAAAGAGTAGTCTGATGTTTGGTACACCAGCTAATCGGTTTTTCTGCGCGATATACCAATCCATCTTTATAAAGTTTTTCAAAAGTCGAATAAACAATTTTGATAATATCTTCATCCAGTGTAAATTTTTCACGCGACCAATCACACGAGGCTCCCAGCTTCTTCAGCTGGTTTTCCATGTAAGTCTTATTTTCTAGAGTGAATTTTTTTATTTCCTGATATAAATCTTCGCGAGGAATGCTCCAAAAATTTCGTCCTTCTTTTTCCAGTTTTTTGTTATAAACCACTTGTGTTTCAAATCCGGCATGATCTGCACCCGGAAGCCACAAGGCTTTTTTGCCTTGCATTCTTTGGTAGCGAATCATGATATCTTCCAAAGTTACAAAAAGCGCGTGTCCAATATGTAAAGAACCGTTCGCGTTTGGCGGCGGCATTATGATAGTAAAGGGTTTTTTGTGACGAGAGGGAAGTTTGTCAGGATTAAAATAACCCAAATTTTCCCAATATTTATAAATTTCACTCTCAACAATTTGCGAGTTGTAATTTGAAGAAATATCTTGATTTTGCGAGGATTTTTGTTCCATAAAATCGTTTGATTGTATATTTTATATTATCATTTAATTCATACAAAATCAAAGTGTTTTTTAAAATAAAAAGCCGGCGCGCGTTTGCGCTACCGGCTACAAAATAGTTAGAGTTGGTGAACACCTTGCGAAAGACATATAAGGGCGAGTATTCCGTTAAATAGAAAGTGCGTGATGGTTGTTACTGCTAATGGTTTGATAAATTTTTTTTGATATCCACCGCACTTTAGAAACAAAATAGACCAGAGAAGCCCTCCGATGCCTTGCAAGAAAATATTAGGAATGCCTCCGTGCACCAAACCAAATAATATTGATAGCGCCACAGCTACGATAAAAATTACTCGCAATTTCCATCGTTCAGCCGTAAGTAAGACCAAGAGAGCCAAAGGAGCACGAAATATCAATTCTTCAAAATATGCCGTACAAATAAGCATGATTGGAAAAGATGGGGTCAGTATTGGAATGCCTGATTCGTTCTGGGCAGAGATAGTTATATCAAAAATATTAAGTATAAGAATAACAAAACAGTTCAAAGCGAAGTCTAAAAACAAGCAAGCAATTATAGAAAAAAGGATCCATTTTCCTTTTACTTCCTCCTTGAGCCAGCCTTCTATCTTCAACATCAGACCCGCCTCCTCCTCGGTATTCGTGCGCTATTTTTAAAAGTGCCTTTATAAAATATATACTGTTTATTATAAAAAGTCAAGTATCTTGGGTAATATGAGTATACACATTACCGTTGGTCCTTGCTCATTAGTATAAAAAGTTATACAATTACACCGTTATTTATTGATTTTTTTATTATGCAAATTTCTTGGAAACCAGCCTTTATATTTATATGGGAATTGGTAAAGATGATAATCATCGCCTTGATTATTATTGTTCCTATCAGATACTTTTTGATTCAACCGTTTTTTGTACAAGGAGCCAGCATGGATCCAAATTTTCAAGACGGACAATATTTGGTCATTGATGAAATAAGTTATCGTTTCAGAAGTCCTGTGCGAGGTGAGGTGGTAGTTTTTAAATATCCATACTCCAGTACTAATGAATATTTTATTAAACGCATTGTGGGCTTACCCAATGAAACCGTAAAAATATTGAACAACCAAATCACAATAGAAAATCGGGATAGTCTTGACGGCATCATTTTGAAAGAACCCTACTTAAATTCTTCCTTGGTGACCGATACTTATGAAAAAAACGAATGGAACTTAAAACCGGGTGAGTATTTTTTGATGGGGGACAACAGGACGGTGAGCTATGATTCGCGTCGATTTGGTCCTATTCAAAAAAAATATATTACTGGCCGCGTGTGGTTTAGGGCGTTTCCTTTTTCCACGGCAGAAGTATTTTCTATTCCTCCAAATCCAGCACCGACTCTTTTGCCTATTTTAAAATAATAATAAAAAAATAATAATAAATTTAAACTAACTTTCTTAAAATCAGATTCAACATTTTAAAATTTGAGATTTGATTCGCCAGCTGGCGAATTGAGATTTAATAATTAATTTTGAAACATATGCCAAAGAAAAATAAATCTTTCCAAGCGCCAAAGGGCACTTTTGATATTTTGCCAGATGATCAAAATGTTTGGGAGACACTACGCCTAACCGCTTCGCGCCTTGCGGATGATTTTGGGTACAGAAGAATTGACACACCGATTATAGAAGAAACCCAATTATTTGAAGCTGGTGTCGGATCCGTCACAGATATAGTACAAAAACAAATGTATACATTTAAAACTCACGGCAAAGACATGTTGACCTTGCGTCCAGAAGGCACAGCGCCCATCGCTCGCGCTTATATAGAAAACGGAATGTGCAATCAGCCCTCTCCGCAAAAATTTTTCTATATCGGTCCAATGTTTCGTTATGAACAGCCCCAATCCGGACGTTTTCGCCAATTTCACCAGTTTGGTTTTGAAATCATAGGAGACGAGGATCCGATTTATGATGCTCAATTGGTACAAATGATTTTCGCTCTATTTGACGATTTTAAAATTAATAATTTGGCGGTTAAGGTAAACAGTATTGGATGTAAAAAATGCAGGTCCGCTTTTCGTAACGCCTTGATCAAATATTATAAACCTCAAGCAAAACATCTTTGCAAAGACTGCAAAACCAGATTAAAGGAAAGCCCGCTCCGTCTTTTAGACTGCAAGGATGAAAAGTGCATAAGGGTACGAGCCGCTTCACCGCAAATTTTGGATTTTTTGTGTGAAGGTTGCCGCAAACATTTTACGGAATTTTTGGAAATTCTTGATGAGCTGGAAATTCGCTATATACTCGATCCTTATTTAGTGCGCGGACTTGATTATTACACAAAGACAGTTTTTGAATTCTTTGTTTCTGCTTCTGCTGAAGAAAGTAAAGATAGAGCCCCCAGATCTACGCAAGGTCTAGCTATAGGCGGAGGAGGAAGATATGACGAGCTGTATCATCTACTGGGCGGAAGAAACACGCCAGCAGTCGGGCTTGCTATAGGTATGGAAAGAATGATAAGCGTGATGCAAAAAAATGATGT
The DNA here is from genome assembly GCA_964357175.1 of uncultured Candidatus Saccharibacteria bacterium. GTDB lineage: Bacteria > Patescibacteriota > Minisyncoccia > GWC2-36-17 > CAYHJU01 > CAYHJU01. The sequence continues at coordinate 6,620 of CAYHJU010000027.1, read as the reverse complement.
TAGATTAATTGCCAAAAAATCTCCGCCGGTATTTTTGGCTTATCTGGGAGCGTCAGCCAAAAGAAAAGCAATAAAACTCCTTAGTCAGTTGCGCCACGAGGGCATTGTGGCGGGCGAGAGCTTTGGAAAGACCAATATCGGCGCTCAAATGAAGGTGGCAGATAAGGTAGGGTCCTCATATGCTGTAATTTTAGGACAAAAGGAAATTTTGGATAATACTGCCATAATTCGCGATATGCATTCTGGTATGCAAGAAACTGTTCCACGCGCCAAATTAATTGAAGTATTAAAAAAACGTTTGGGATAATTTATCATGGAAGATTGTTTATTTTGTAAAATTGTTAAAAAGAAAATTCCTTCAGAGGAGATATTGGAAAACGATTTATTTTTAGCAATTTGCGATATCCATCCCAAGGCCCCTGTGCATGTTTTAGTTTTACCCAAAAAACATATTGTTTCTGCCTGGCACCTGAAAGAGCCGGATACAAAGCTGGCAGGCGAGTTGATTTTATTTGCAAATAGCGTTGCCCAAAAGCTAGGTATTGCAAAAGGGTATAAATTAGTGTTTAATGTCGGGAGAGATGGAGGGCAGGTGATAGATCATTTGCATCTACATGTTCTTGGTGGTTGGAAAAATGACCACGACAGAGATTTTGGGGCGAAGCCCTAAATTTATAAGATAAAAGAGGAGGTGAAAAAATTTTATGGTAGAAGTTCGCAAAAAAGATAATGAAAATCCTATAAGTTTTATAAGAAGATTTACTAAAAGAGTCCAGATGAGTGGCGTGCTTTTAGATGCCCGCAAGAGACGCTATAAGCAAAAACAAAAAAATAAAAGATTGGTTCGTTTGGGCGCTTTGCGCAGAGAAAAAATAAATAAAGATAAAGAAATGCTGGAAAAATTAGGCAAATTGGAAGAACTTTACGCCAAGTACGGAAAACCAAGAAGATAGAAAAGAATTGTAAAAATGATTTTTATCTCTCAGATGCCTCGCTCAGATAATTTAAGATAAGATTCTCGCTTTGATTCAAAACTCGCAAACCCCGACATTAATGTCGGGGTTTGCTCAAACAGGTTGAATCAATCCCGCCAAAGGCGGGGTCACTCAAACTTATCTTTAAATTATCGCTTCACTCGGCAAATATTCGACAAAAATTATTTTTACAAAAAAGAACGGGGGGAATATAAATTAAAATCCCCAGCTATTGGCTAAAATGATTTATCCTTGACTAAAAAACATTCTAGACGTATAAACTATATTGTAGTTCTTTGACAACCCCCTTGAGGCTAATGATGCTAAACGGGGACCAAACAAATAGCGCAGGAGGGCAATATGACGACAGAGCAGTTTTCTATCATGATGCTATGCGTAGGCCTAATATTTGCAATCGCCTTTGGCGTGCCAATCTTCATTTACATCTATAAAAACAACAAAGCGGAAAAGAAAAATTTAAAGATTTTCCGCACCATTCAACTGGGCACATTCTATTCTATTGCTAATCTTCACGAAGCTCTCAAAAAAGGTGGATTTAATATCGATTATGATTGGAACGACCATGATCGTGAGTGGACCAATGATCTTCTGAACAAAACAGCCCTTGTGCCTATTCCGATTACCATGAACCTTGTTCGTCTTTCCGTCAAAGATCTCGGTTTTCCGAAAGGAGCGATCATCCAAAAAATTTATAAAAGGGCCAAAAAGCTTGGTCTCAATCCATGTCCGGCAGAAGTCGGCCCTCAGCTCCGTCTTCAGTATCCAGATCAGCCCATGCACGAAAATCTTATCATTGCCATGGAACCTATTATTACTGACTTGAAATATGGCATGGATATTCGACCCGAACATCCTCATTATCACCTTATTGTGAATCACGATGTGTTTCTGTTAGGACATAATTTTGCCGGATCATTTTTAGGAGAAGCTTGTGGTGAGCTTAGCTGGTTTTATTATGCTCATGAGCAACTTGTCTTCACACCCGACAAATGGACAATGGCGGTACCAACGATTGAATTAAAAACGTAAAGCTCTTATCCCCACACGATGTGTGGGGATTTTTTATTTTTACTTTGAGATTTTTTAAAAAAAGTATATTATTAATTAGTAATTAGAATTTGACAAACTAACTTAATTTTTCATTTTAAGTTTTCTTCTATTTTCTACTTACTATTTACTATTTTCTAAATTAATTATGTTATTAGAAAAAATAAAACAAGATTTAATAGCGGCGATGAAGTCCAAGGACGAAGTGACGCTGGGGACATTGCGTATGCTGGACGCAACGATTAAAAACAAAGTAATTGAGCGCCGCGCCAAGGGCAAAGCGGATCCACTAACAGAAGATGAAGTGATGGAAATAATTTCCGCGGAAGCAAAAAAACGCAAAGATGCTGCTGATTTGTATAATAAAGGCAACAGGGAAGAGCTAGCAAAAAAAGAAATTGAAGAAATCAATGTATTAAAAAAATATTTACCGGAAGAATTAAGCGCTGAGGAAACAAGGGGCATTATTAAAGAGGCTATATCTGCAAGCGGACTTTCTTCCAAGGCAGATTTTGGAAAATTGATGGGCCTTTTGAAAGAAAAAACCAAGGGTCGCATTGATGGCTCGCGACTAAAAGATTTGCTAATGGAAGAATTAAAATAGCTCTGTTATGGTGTCAGAACTAAAAAAATTAACCCCCACACCTAAGTTAGCACAAGCAGGCAATTAGATAAATTTATGGGTTCTAAAAGTAATAAAATTTTAAAAGGCTTCACGCGCTCATTAGGTGTGGGGGTGAAATTAAATTTTTTAAATAAAACCAAATTTAAAATTTCCAAAAGTTTTTTTGAGAAATCTTTTTTCACATCTATAAAAAAACTTAAAATTCCCCAGCCGGCCCTTTTGGAACTTTATTTAGTTTCACAAAACGAAATAAAAAAAATTAATTCAAAGTGGCGCGCTAAAAATTCGCCCACAGATGTCATCTCTTTTGAAATTACGGATAAAAACACAGGGACTTATCCCAAAATTTTAAACAAAAAAAACTCGCCAGAGTATCTTGATCCCTCTTTTTGGGGTATAATATTTTTGTGTCCAGACTTTATAAAAACACACACCAAAGAAACCAGTTTACAATTTAAAAAATATTTACTTTGGGCATTCGTTCACGGTATAATTCACTGCATGGGGCATGATCACGAGAAATCACCTAAAGAGGAGGTGCTGATGAAGCGGCTTGAAAAACAAATTTTAAATTTTTAAAAAAGAATCTTTTTAATACATTTATGTTTAGTGAGAAAAAAATCGTAGCTGTAGATTTGGGATCTTCTTTTGTAAGAGGCGTAGTAGCCCAAAAATCCCCTAAATCGGACAATTTGCAAATTTTAAGCTACGTCCAAGAGCCGTCCAAAGGTATCCGTAAGGGGTATATAGTCGCCCCAGAAGAAACGGCTTCCGTAATTAAAAGCGTAGTGTCCCAGCTTGAAAAAAATGCCAAAACAAAAATAAAAGGTGCGTTTGTTAATTTTAATAGCTACCAGTCAAATGTCCGTTTGATAAAAAACGCGATTGCGGTTTCAAGGGCCGATTCAGAAGTTTCACAAAACGATATAGATCGCACAATTTCTGAAGCCGAATCTTCGGCCGCCGCCTATAATCGCGAAATTTTGCATATTATACCGCGCAGTTTCAATCTGGATGGAGAAAAAGGAATCAAGGATCCCTTGGGACTACACGGCAAAAGATTGGAGATAAATGTTTTAGCAATTGATGGTTTTGTGGCACATATTAAAAATTTATATAAAAGTTTTGCATTGGCAGATTTAGATGTGAAACAAGTTGTTTTTTCGCCTCTTTGTAATTCTCAGGCAGTTCTTAGTAAAAAACAAAAAGAATTGGGGGTTGTGGTGTTGGACATTGGCGCGTCTACTTCATCTTTGGCGGTATTTGAAGAAGGAGATCTACTCCATGCGCAAATTTTTCCCGTGGGTTCATCCCATATTACAAATGATATAGCCATAGGTTTTAAACTCGACATAGATATTGCCGAAAAGATTAAAATAGAATATGGCAAATGCGACAGACAATTAAATAGGAAGGGAATAATTAAACTTTCAGAAATGGGACTGGATCAACAATTCTCTATCTCCATTAAAGAATTGAGCGAAGTAATCGATGCGCGAATTCTTGAAATATTTGATTTAGTTAATAGGGAATTGAAAAAGATTGATCGAGCGGGACTACTGCCTGCTGGCGTAATTTTAACTGGGGGCGGAGCAAATTTGAAAGGACTCGTTGAATTTACGAAAAAAGAATTAAAACTCCCAACACAAATAGGTAAAATAATAAATATTGAAGAAGATTTTGAACGCGTTTTGTCCCCAGAGGACGCTACCTTATGCGGATTATCTTTGTGGGCCGATGCAACATATTATAATGTAGCTTCGTCTGGAAATAATTTAAATGCCGGAGAAGGAATGCTCAAGAGAATGTGGCATACCATAGTGCCATAACTAATGCGAGTTGAAAAAGTAAAAAATATATTTTATAGTACACTAAAATTAATATAATAATAAACTCTCTCAACGTCAGATTTGAGATTTGATTTTTGAGATTTAAAATTTTATTTTATGCCAAAAGTAAAACCTGAAATTAAAAATGTGGCCAAAATTAAAGTGGTGGGAGTCGGAGGAGGTGGTGGTAATGCTGTAAGTCGTATGGCCGATACCAAAATAAGGGGGGTGGAATTTGTTGTCTTTAATACAGACGCTCAAGATCTTTTTCATAGTAATGCTCAAGTAAAAATGCACATAGGCAAGGGAGCTACTAGAGGTTTGGGTGCTGGCATGAATCCAGCGCTAGGAAAACAGGCGGCCGAGGAAAGCCGAGAAGAAATACAAGAAATTCTAAAGGGTTCTGATATGGTTTTTATTACCGCAGGCATGGGGGGTGGCACCGGCACGGGAGCATCGCCCGTCATAGCGGAGATAGCCAGAGACCAAGGAGCTTTAGTGGTTGGAATAGCGACAAAACCTTTCACATTTGAAGGTTTTCAGAGAGCAAGATTGGCCGAAGAGGGCCTGAATCAACTATCCAGCAAGGTGGATACAATTTTAGTCATCCCTAATGACAAAGTGATTTCCTTAGTAGACAAAAAAACTCCCCTAATAAAGGCATTCAAAATCGTTGACGAGGTTTTAAATCAAGCTGTGCAGGGAATATCCGATTTAATAACCGTTCCTGGCATAGTAAATGTGGATTTTGCTGACGTTAAAGCCGTTATGCAAGGAGCAGGACCAGCGCTGATGGGCGTTGGAAAAGCTACTGGAGAAAATAGAGCTATCAATGCCGCTAAAATGGCAATAAATTCACCCTTACTTGAAATTTCAATACATGGGGCAAGCGCTGTACTTTTTAATGTTAGTGGCGGATCTGATATGTCTATGAATGAAGTAAACGAAGCGGCAAGAATTATAACGGAATCAATTGACCCCACGGCAAAAGTGATATTTGGCGCGGCACATGATCATCATCTTAAAAAGGGTGAATTGAAAGTAACAGTCGTAGCAACAGGTTTTACGGGCAATATTCCTCAATTGCCGCTTGAAGATTCCTCAAATAGTGGATTTAATGGAGAAGACGAGGACAACCTTAAAAGATTAGACACCAGCAAAAAACATTCTACCAAAACAATGGAAGAGAGTGAGAGTGAAGAAGAGTGGGATGTGCCGGCCTTTTTAAGGCGTGGCAAAAAATAAGAAATGTCACGACAAGTGATATTTCTTAATCCTGAGTTTATCGAAGGATAAAGTATCTTAAAATCAAAAAAACCGAAAGCTCTAACTTGCTTACCGGTTTTTTGATGGCCACTTATTGCATTTTTTAATTATATATGTTAACCTTTCAGATGTATGAAATTACAAACTGAAGAAATAAAAAATGAACAAGAATCTCTTTCGGAAGAGAATTTTGATGTCTCCGAAATGATTAAATCCGGAGTACATTTAGGAAAAAAACGTTCAGCAAGCCATGCTAGAATGAGCCCTTATGTATTTTCTGTTAGAAACGACATCCAGATTATCGATTTAGACAAGACATCAGAAAAATTATCTATTGCCTCCGGTTTTCTTAAAAACACAATGCAAAATGGAGGCGTCGTCCTTTTTGTGGGCACCAAAGTTCAACTAAAAAATTTAGTTAAAGATGCCGCTATTTCGTGCAATATGCCTTACGTGACCGAACGCTGGTTGGGCGGAACTTTAACAAATTGGTCTGAAATATCAAAGCGTCTGGATTATTTTCTTGATTTAGAGTCTAAAAAAAGTAGTGGGGGACTTGCCAAATACACCAAACATGAACAGCTTAAACTATCCAATCAATTGGAAAAATTGTCTGTACTGTTTAACGGCATTAGGACATTGAAAAAAAATCCCAACGTCGTATTCGTGGTTGATGCGGCAAGTCATATGGCAACATTACTTGAAGCCAAAAAATTAAATATACCAGTTGTCGCTATAGCTGATACTGACACCAATCCAGAGCTCGTAAATTATATTATTCCAGCCAATAGCAGCAGCGTCAGTTCTGTGAAATTAATTTTGGACAAAATTTGCGAGACCATTCATTCTATAAATCCA
>CAYHJU010000026.1:0-11314 GCA_964357175.1 uncultured Candidatus Saccharibacteria bacterium | reverse complement strand
TAATGCTCTTTCTTAGGATATGCGACCCTCTTTGGTTTGGGTGGGTTGGCAAACCATTTTTCATAAAGCTCTTTTAATTCGCTTTCGTTTTCCGGTTTTTTATTCATAACAAAATTGCAGTCCGGATAACGAGTGCAGGCATAAAACGGTTTTCCGCGGCCACGGGCTTTTTTCTCTACAATATCCCCGGGCTGATCTTTTCTTTCGGGAGATAATAAACAATGCGGACATTTAAAACCGAGCTTGTTCCAAATCTTTGAGATGCCTTTGCATTTTGGATAATCTACGCAACCCAAAAAATATCCAAATCTTCCGCGTTTAACCTCCATAACTTTTCCGCACAAAGCGCATCGCTCGTCTCGAGTTTTTTCTGTAAGCTCTTTAATCTTTGCCGCTTCCTCGGGCAGGGGCATGGTCACCTTGCTCTCTGGATCAGGGCAGGCAAGAAATTTTCCCATACGGCCGAATTTTATCAACATCGGTTTGTCACAGTGTGGACAAGGAGTTTGAGAAACTTCAACTTTTTTAATTACCGTCGCCTCTTTTTCTTCTAGGTGTTTTTTGAAAGGGGTGTAAAATTCTCGAATGATTTCCGTCCATTTAATTTTTCCTTCGGCAATCTCATCAAATTCTTCTTCGATATGTGATGTGAAATTGATGTCAACTATTTCGGGAAAATTTTCAACAAGCATATCATTTACAAGTATGCCAATTTCTGTGGGATGATATTTTTTGTCTATTTTTTCTACATACTCTCTTTCTTGGACAGTAGAAAGGGTCGGAGCATATGTTGAGGGGCGTCCTACGCCGTGAGATTCCAGCGCTTTAATTAGTGTGGCATCTGTATATCTTGGTGGCGGCTCGGTGAAGTGTTGTAGGGGCAATATTTCCTTTGAATTTATTTTATCTCCCGCAGAAAGTTGTGGCAGAGCTCCTTCTTCGCTACTGTCTTCCTCAGAAACATCATCTCTACCTTCCGTATAAACATGAATGAATCCATCAAATATTACAGTTTGTCCGCTAGCCCGAAAAGAATATTTTTTATTTTCAGTTGATATATCAGCTGAAGTTTGAAGAAGCGCGGCAGATTGCATTTGTGAGGCAACTGTTCTTTTCCAGATCAAATCGTACAATTTGTATTGTCCGTGATCTTCTAAATTAAAATTTTCGCCAAGCTTGTGGCTTAAGTCTGTTGGCCTGACAGCTTCGTGGGCTTCTTGAGCGCCTTTAGTTTTGTTGCTGTAGTGTCTGGGACTGGAAAGCGTGTATTTTTCTCCGAATTTTTCTGCGATTATTTTTTTGGCCTGATCTAATGCTGATGAAGCAATATTTAAACTATCTGTACGCATATATGTGATGTGGCCGTTTTCATATAATTTTTGCGCTATCACCATTGTTTGCTTAGCAGAAAATCCCAATTTTCTGGCCGCTTCTTGCTGTAAGGTTGAAGTGGTAAAAGGAGGGGCGGGATTCCTGCTTGTTTCTTTTGTGGAGACATTGCTTACAAAGTATTTTTCTCCCTTTAAATCAGAAATTATTTTTTCAGCCTCATCTTGATTGCTAATGGACATTTTGCCCAGATTTTTTCCATCCGCAGAATGCAATTTGGCTTTAAAAATTTCTTTTTCTCCTGATTTTTGAAAAGTTCCCTCAATAGACCAGTATTCTTCTTTTTTGAAGCTTTCAATTTCTCTTTCTCTCTCAACAATTAAACGCACCGCTACGCTTTGGACGCGCCCAGCTGAAAGACCGTAGCGGATTTTTCTCCACAAAAAGGGAGATAGCTCATAGCCCACCAATCTATCCAAAACTCTGCGGGCTTGCTGAGCATTGACCATATCCATATCCAAGCTTCTTGGTTTTTCGAGCGCCTCAGTGATGGCCCTTTTAGTAATTTCGTGAAATACGATGCGTTTGAAATCTTTTGGATTTTTTACCAGGCCATCTTCTTTGAAAATTTCGGCGATATGCCAAGCGATCGCTTCTCCTTCGCGATCCTCGTCAGTTGCCAATATTATGTCCGTAGCTTTTGCGGCCGCTTCTTTCAACTGTTCAACGTGCGCCAAGGCCGTCTTAGGGATAACATATTGAGGCTTAAAATCATTTTTGATATCAATACCAAATCTGGTTTTGCCAAATTTTCCTTTTGGCAGATCACGAACATGCCCATAGGAAGATTCAACCCGATATTCTCTGGGTAAAAATTTAGAAATAGTTTTGGCCTTGGTAGGGCTCTCGACTATTATAAGTTGTGATTTTGTTTTAGTTACCATGTTTAAGCTCGCGTGTATTTCGTGTTAATTTTTTTAATAAATCCTTCCAGTTCTAATTTTGTTACAACGGGTAAAATTTCTTGCGCGGAAAATCCAGACAGTTTGATTATATCATCCATATGTAATATATTCTCTGTCAGTATGTCAAGAACAATCTTTTCTTCGGAACCAAATAAATTTTCTTGAAAAGCGTTTGATGTTTCAAATTCTATTTCCAAAGCACCCATTACATCTTGCGCATTTTGCACCAGATGCGCTCCCAATTTTATTAATTCATTCGTGCCTTGAGAGTTTTCAGAAAATATTGATCCGGGCACCGCGCAGACCTCGCGATTTTGGTCTAGAGCTAATTTTGCGGTAATTAAAGATCCGCTTTTGGGGGCGGCCTCAATAACAACAGTGCCTTTTGACATGCCGGAGATTATACGGTTTCTTTGGGGGAAGCGTTCGGGAATTGAGGGTGTCTCAAAAGAGTATTCACTAATTATCGCTCCGCCATTTTCAATAATTTTTTCCGCAAGCTTTTTGTTTGATTTGGGGAAAATTAATTCTTCTTTAAGGCCCGAGCCTAAAACAGCGATAGTTTTGCCGCGGGCCTCCAATGCTCCCGTGTGAGCGTGAGTATCGATGCCCTGTGCCAAGCCGCTCACAATGCAAATATTTTGTCGCGCCAGATCAGAAGAGATTTTTTGCGCGGCGCGCGCTCCGTAGTCGGAACACTTTCTTGCCCCTACCACAGCTATGGCCAGAGTGTCGGATACAATTTCTCCTTTTATATATATTATTTGTGGAGCAGAATGAATCTCTTTGAGAAGTTCAGGGTAGTTTGGAGAATCTATGGATAAAATTTGAATGCCGGCATCTTCTAATTTTTGAAATTCTTTTTCGGGATTAATTTTTTGTTTTTCTTCAGAAAGCATCTGGGCGGCCCCTTGGTCAAATCCTGCATTTATATAATCCTGCACACTTGATTGCCAAGCTTCTTCAAAAGAATTAAAATTGTCATGCAAAAGTTTTAATTTGTGGCACGTGATGTGCTCCAGTGAGTTAAAAGCATTTGCAAAAATAATGTCCATAAGATTAAAATTGAAAATATTTTAATGTTATTACCTAGCGAGCGAGTGGAAAGAAAGATTCGCTTTTTTTCCTGAGCGAGCGACGGTAATATGAAGTTTAATATTTTACAGCTTACCACAAACCCAGGAACAACAAACTTCTTTGGATTTAGTAGAGTCTGTCTTGAATCTTAATACTGATTATTTTAGCATAAAGATGTACAATGTATACAAGACTAGAATCTAGGAGCTAGAATCTAGAAAAATAGAATATAAAAAATAAAAAACAGCGCGCCCCTGTAGCTCAACGGATAGAGCAGATCCGTCCTAAGGATAAGATGAGGGTTCAATTCCTTCCGGGGGCACCAGAGTAGAATATAGTGGTTTCCGCCCGAGGCGGACAAGTCTGTCTTGGGCGGATAAGCCCCGGCTGAAGAATTTATTAGTAGTTAACATAATATATATACAAAGAATAATCATTACACTATGAATAATTGGGAAATAAGCAAGTCACAAAAAGGACTCCTTGATTCTTTGTTTGAAAAGATTGAGGGAAAAATAGAAAAAGTTCTAGATTTAGGCTCTGGAAGAACGAGCATTTTTTATTTAACCGACAAATTTAAAAACGCCACAATCAAAGGGGTGGTTTATCCGGGGGATAATAGAAAAATAGACCCAATCAAAGAATGTATTAAAAATAAAAATTATCAAATTGTAGAATCTGACATTAAAGATTTAGATTTTGATGAAAATTACGATGTCGTTTTGGCCCATCTATTTTTAGGAGAAGCAGAAAAATTTGCTGAAAATAAATTTGAAGAAATTTTAGATAAACTGTTTAAAATAAAAACAAAATATTTAGTTTTAGTTAATCTTTTTAGAGATAATATAAATTATAATTTACTACTCAAGAAAATCTCCCAAACGGGCGATATTGTGAAGGTCGGTTATGTTAAATCAGAAGGCGGAGAGGATTGCGTGGGCTTAACAATTAAATTTTTATAATATCACAAACTATTGACAAAACTTTTTTATCTGCTATCGTGGCAGTGTGGATGTGGATGAGTCCCAAGGGATGCGGTGGGACAATGAGCAGTAGTAAGCCCTCACCACCCATCAAGTAAGCGGGGGCTAGAGCGGAACCTCGCCGCTCACATACAACTCTTGAAAAGCCAGGAACGAGGGTTGGCCGGAAGTACCCGTCGGCCAGATGAGGGGCTCATCCACGCCCACGCCAGAATGCCGCAACAAGGCAACAAAAAGAATGCGGATTCAAGGGACCCCCAAGGGGTCCCTTTTCTTTTTTGTAAGATGTCTGTCGCTATTGACCTTAGGGCGTAAGTTTATTATACTAACGCCAGAACTTTTAAAAGGAGGAGCAGATGGGCACTTGGACTATTGTCGGCCTAGTGGTGTGTGCTATTGTTTTGCTTGCTGTTGTTTTTCGTTTGGTTTTTTCTGACATTATCAAACAGTATGGTTGGTGGACCACTATCATTTTTGTTGTTCTTGTTGCTGTTTGCTGGTCATTGTCTCCGATTGCAGATTTTATATCTAGAAGGAGCTATAAAAAACTCATCATGGTCGAGGCCGTGGAGTTGTTTGAAGGGAACAAAAAGAAGGCTCTGCGATGGCTCAATCGGCCAAGACATGCTCTTGGGGGCATTACTCCCATGCAAGCTATTAAGCAGGGCAAAGGAGAAGAAGTTCGGCGCTTGATCGGTCGTTTGGAGCATGGCGTTTATTCATAAAAAATTATAAACTACCCGCATCCGTCTTCGTTTCCGCCAGTTGGCGGATGGCGAATGGCGGAGCGGGTATTTTTTTAAATAATTTAGGCGTGTTACAATATATGTATGAAAAACAAACTCATATGTTTTTTAGTTGGTCAGGCGCCCCATGACAAAAAGGGCGAAGTTTTGCAATCTCCGACTATAAAAAGTGTTCCTCATTATTTTCAAACTACTGTTCCCCAGCAGTTTTTAATCAGTCAGGAAAAATTGGTAGTAGAAAATCGCGAAGGAATGATAGCTCTTAAAACATATCATCCGCATATTTTATTGGCGGAAGCGAGTTTTGATATTGATAATATTTTTTCCGAAGAGATGATTTTATTTAAAGATGTGGTATTGGACAAGTGTAGAGATTTTTTGAAAGAAAAGGGCGTGAAGAACGTGGAAGAATTTAGCGAAGAGTATTCCGTTTTTGTGGTATCTGGATACGAAGGAAATCCCGAACAATTTTTAAAACACAAATCTATAATCGCAGGACTTTTAAAGTCCGAAAAGTTGGCATTGGATCCCGCGGAGGTTGATTATACTTTGGCCTCACAGATAAAATATGCGCAAAATGATTTGGTGATAGTGGATTGGGACGGCGCGTTTATTTTTGACAAAGAGGGCGATTATGCTTCCACGATTGAGCTTTTGCAGTTGGCAAATTTTCAGCTTTTAAGATACCGCATTTTAGACAATCAGATAGATGAAAGATTACATAGGGTGACTAAGCTTGTTAATGAGTCGCCTATCAGCAAAAGATTTCTATTTAGTAAAACCGATGTTAATCAGGCGCTGAAAGAAAATATCCTTGTGCGCTCTTTATCTATTTCCGAATTCCAGGCGTTAGATCGTGACATAAAGCTCATAGGTGATTGGTATTTTGCGCGGCTGTATGATTTGGTATCCAAAAAATTTAAATTGGAAGAGTGGCGTAAAACCATCAAAGATAAATTGGACGCTATTGAAAAAATATACCAAGTCGCATCAGAAAAATTTACGATATCTTGGGAGCGTAGAGGGCGCACACTGGAACTTTTGGGATGGTATGTACTGCTTGTCGGCTGGCTGGCGCTTTTAATATTGGATATATATTTTTACAAAAAATAATATCATAAGCCCGAACTTGATAATTTTTGTTTTTTGTGCAATGTTATAGTCAATGGGCCTTCTTATTTTTGTCGTATTTTTAATACTTTTCTTGGACGCTTTGGTGTCTGCCGCGGAAGCGGCTATTTACTGCGTGCCAATACACAGAGCTCAAATACTGGCGGAAAAGTACCGTTTTTCCGGAAAAATTCTGGTGGAATTAAAAAATTCAATGGAGCGGCCAATCACTACTTTGTTGGCGTTGTCGAACTTTATTACTATCGCCGGAAGTTTTTTTGTGGGAATTTTAGCATCGAGAATTTTGGGGGACAGATGGGTCGGAGTTTTGGCCGCCATTTTAACTTTTATATTAATGATTTTCGGAGAAATAATTCCCAAGCGTTTGGCTGAAAGACATGCTGAAAAAGTGGCGTTGGCATTTGCGCCAATAGTTGATTTTATCTCCCACCTTTTTGCCCCCATAAGTTGGCTCATTAAAGTATTTACTAGACCTTTTTTGGGGCCGAATCATCCCAAAATATCTGAAGCGGAAATAGAATTTTTGGTGAAGGAGGCAGAAAAAGAAGGGTCTATTGAAGCAGGAGAAAGCCAACTGATACAGAAAATTTTTCATCTCAACGATATTACGGCGGCGGATATTATGACGCCCAAGCCGCTCACAACTTTTATTGACGGGTCAAAAACGGTGGGTGAAATGGCAGAATTTATTAAAAAGGCCAACCATTCTCGTTTGCCGGTTTTTGAAAATGAAACAAGTAATGTTGTGGGAATTGTACACCAAAGAAATTTATTGGGAGCGATAGCAAATAATGAGCTTGATCAGCCGATAAAAAATTATGCTTGGGAAGCAATGATGGTGCCTGAATCGCGCCTGATAGATGATCTTTTGCGCGATATGCGCGAGAAAAGAAACCAGTTGGCGGTAGTCGTGTCGGACTATGGAAATGTGGTGGGCGTGGTGGGTATAGAGGATATTTTGGAGGAGCTGGTCGGAGAGATAATTGACGAAAAGGATGTGGTGCCGGAAATGATTAAACGCGTGGCAAAAAATGAGATCGTGACTCATGGACAGACGCGTGTGCCGTACATCAATCACTTTTTTAATACAGATATAAAAAGCAAAAAAACCTTAAACGGATATCTTTTGGAACAAATCGGCGAATTGCCCGAAGAAGGACATATTTTTGAAGAAAATGATCTGAAATTTATAATGGAGTCAGTTGGCCCTCGTATGATTGATAAGGTGAGAATTATAAAAAATTTGGAAGGGAAATAATAGAATAATTAAAAACTTCTTGCAAAGCTGGATATATTTTGATAGTATCTATTTAGTTTTTTGACAAACAAAAACTCCGATATGCGGAGTGAGGAGGAGCAGATGGACGAGGCATATAAAAATGATTTTCCGCCCACAATTCCGGAAGCGCTACTTTCTTGTGCTCTAAAAAATATTAATAGAGTTGCGATTGATTTTTTGGGAAAAAAGTACACCTATGGTGATTTGCTTGATAATGTTTCTTTGTATGCGGAAATTATAGATTCGTGTGTCGAAAAAACAAACACAGGAACGAACAACGTCGCTATTTTGATGCCCAATATTCCGCAATTTGTATTTGGATATTACGGCACACTGATTGCCGGATATACTGTGGTGCCGATCAATTTTTCTTCCATAGCGAAAGAACTTAAGACAACACCAGTAAAAAATATAAAAATCACGGAAGAAATGATTGCTCAAATTGTAGATTCAAAACCGAGAGTTTTGATCGCCGCCGATTTTTTTTGGCCCATACTTGAGCAGGTCAGGTACGCGCTTCAAGATACGGTGATAATACTTACGGGCGTGCAAGATTGTTTGCCGTTTCCGTTAAATATCCTGTATCCAATCAAGGCGAAGAAAGAGGGTAAGTGGGTAAAGGTAAATGACAATAGCGTCTTTTTTCTAAAAGAGCTGGCAAGAAAAGATTTTACGACGATGGCAATGCCAAGCCTAAGATCTAGTGATATTGCTCAGATACAATACACCGGCGGAACAACCGGTACCCCGAAAGGCGCCATGCTTTCGCACGAAAATGTTATCGCCAATACTTGGCAATGCAGAAAGCATCTGGGAGATTTGATTAAGGACGGAGAGACGATGTTGGGCGTTCTTCCTTTTTTCCATATCTATGGACTTACTATCTGTATGAACATAACCTTGCTTTCGCTCGGAGGAACACTGATATTGATGCCGGCATTTTCTCCAGAACAGGCCGCAAAAACAATCCAGAAGAAAAAGGTGACAGTTTTTCCGGGCGTAAACAGAATGTTCCAGGCAATCTCAGAACTTAAAGATATTAAGAAATACGACATGTCATCTTTAAATCTTTGTTGCTCTGGAGCTGGCCCTCTTCCGATAAGGGTGAAAGAAGCTTTTGAGCGGGCAACTGGCGCAACGCTGGTGGAAGGGTATGGACTTTCAGAGGCGTCGCCAGTGGTTTCTTTGACTTTGCCGACAGAAAATAAGCCGGGGAGCATCGGCAGACCATTGCCACTCACGCAGGTCAAGCTTATTGATATTGAAACGGGCGAGGAAATCGCAGGTCCTTTCATTGATGGAGAAATAGTCGTGAAGGGTCCGCAAGTTATGATGGGCTATTATCTTAAGGAGCAGGAAACCAGCGATGTTTTGAAAGATGGCTGGTTGCACACAGGAGACATAGGGCGTCGCGATGCGGATGGATTTTTGTCTATTACCGACAGACAGAAGGACATGTTTACAGTTTGTGGAGAAAACGTATTTTGCAGAAACATGGAAGATTATATTATGCAATGTCCCATAGTAAAGAAATCCGTTGTCATAGGGGTTCCTGACGACAAAAAGGGAGAGGCCCCGATAGTGTTTGTTGTCATTTGCTTGGAGGCAGACGCGAAACAAAAATTGAATTGTCATATTGAAAATATTCCAAATAAATTATGGACGCCCAAAGAAGTGATTTTGGTTGACATGAAAACATTTGAACAATGGGAGGACATCCTCGGGAAGATTAAGAGAAGGAAAATCAAGGATTATTACCAGACAATAAAAAAGTAAAAAATTTAAAGCCGTTCTGTCATCAGGGCGGCTTTTCTATTTTTTAGATGAGCGGGGTTGACCCCGTTAAATGGAGTCAAGCTCCAATTTTCTTTGAAAATTATTTAACAGGGTTGACTTTGAAAATTGTTTGTGTATACTGGAAAAATAATGGCCTTTGGGCCGTTTTAAATTAGTTTCATTTTTTAATAATTTATGAATTTTGTTCAAAAAACAGTTCAATATTTTAAAGATGTTAAAAACGAATTGGGCAAAGTAAATTGGCCAACGCGTCAACAGACCTTGCGTTATACTGCGGCAGTTATTTTAATATCGGTGGCGGTGGCATTGTTTTTGGGTCTCTGGGACTATATTTTTACCTATCTTATAGTAAGGTGGATTTAATTTTCTTCTTTTTTAATTTTAATTTTTCATTTTTCACTTTAAATTTTTAAATCTATGCCAAAACAAACTGGAGATTCGGGTAGACATTGGTATGTGCTTCATACTTATTCTGGATATGAGGATGCCGTGGTGCGCAATTTAAAACAACGCATTGAATCCATGGGAATGGAAGATAAGATTTTTAATGTGTTGGTGCCCAAAGAAAAAAAGATTAAGATTAAAGGCGGAAAAAGGGTGGTGGAGGAGGAAAAGATATATCCTGGATATGTGTTGGTTGAGATGATAGTAACAGACGATTCCTGGTATGTGGTGCGCAACACTCCTCGTGTGACAGGATTTGTTGGTTCAGGAATAATACCCACGCCGGTTTCTACAGAAGAGATTGACTCATTGGTAAAAAGAACTGAGGCCGAAGAACCAGAATACAAGATTGACGCAAATATTGGAGACTTGGTGAGAATAGTCGATGGACCATTTAAGGATTTTGACGGTAGAATAGGCGAGATTGATAGAGAAAAAGGAAAAATCAAAGTTTTGGTTTCCATGTTTAATAGGGAAACTCCGGTAGAGCTTGATTTTTTGCAGATTAAAAAAGTATAATAACGTATTCTTAAGAATCTAGGAGTTAGAATCTAGAATCTAGCAATAACAAATAACAATTCTCAATTTTCAATTTTCAAACAATTTCCAATTCTGCAATTTCCAATTAAAAACATTGAAAATTAAATCATTAGAAATTGTTTAGAAATTAGAAATTAGAAATTTAATATTAAACCTATGGCAAAAAAAATAAAAACAATAATTAAATTACAAATTCCAGCGGGTAAGGCAACTCCAGCCCCCCCCATCGGCTCTGCTTTGGGACAACACGGAGTGAACATTCAGGATTTTGTAAATAAATTTAATACCGCCACTAAAGATATGGCAGGAGATATCGTGCCGGCCGAAATAACTGTTTATGAGGATCGTTCTTATGACTTTAAATTAAAAACTCCTCCAGCTTCGGACTTGCTTCGCAAGGCCGCAGGAATTGAAAAGGGTTCCGGACAGCCCAATAAAACTAAGGTCGGCAAGGTGACCAAAGAACAGATCAGGAAAATCGCCGAAAGAAAAGCAGTGGACCTAAACGCCAATGATACAGAACAGGCGATGCGCATAGTGGAGGGCACGGCTCGTTCAATGGGCATCAGCGTAGAATAAAAAGTCAGAACAAATTAAAAAATTAGAAATTCAAATACATGTCTTCAAACAAAACTTATATTTCCGAGGAAGGATTAAAAAATTTAAAAGACGAATTAAAGTTTCTTAAAACGCAAAAAAGGCGCGAGATCGCTGACCGTATTGAAGAGGCGAAAAAATTCGGCGATCTTTCAGAAAATGCGGAATACGCGGAAGCGCTAAGCGCTCAGGAAGAAATGGAGCGTCGCATCTCTGAGATAGACGAGCTTTTAAAAAGAACCGTTCTCTTTAAAAAGGGAAAATCAGATAAGGATTATATCGATGTTGGGTCTACGGTAGAAGTGAAATTTGGCAATGTCGCAAAAATTTTTACAATAGTTGGTTCGGAGGAAGCCGATCCTGACGAAGGAAGAATATCCAACGAATCTCCATTGGGCACGGCCTTGCTGCGCAAAAAAGTCGGAG
>CAYHJU010000025.1:0-12049 GCA_964357175.1 uncultured Candidatus Saccharibacteria bacterium | reverse complement strand
TTTATTTGACCTTCAAAAATCATTCTGCTATGTTAAAAACAGAACCTTAAAAACAAAAAGGAGCTCCAGATGCCGAGCGTGCCCGACAGGAAGACTGTTGTGCGGCGCCGGGCTCTGGTGTCGCAAATAAAAGAATTCGGGCAGAAAGAATTCGGTTTGCCTAAAACGAGGAATTTTACTCGTGCTAATTTTAACATAGAAAATCTATATTTTGTGTATTGGTGTAGTGGGGATAGTTTTTGCGAAAAACCTTTTTATCTAAAAGAATCTAAATTATTTTACAGCAAAGAAGATGCGGTGGATTTTTGTAGGAGCGTACTATCATCAGAAAAATTCGATTACTATATTTGTAAAATGCGGGGATCATTCATAGATCAAAAAAATTACAAAGGCTCTTTGTTGACTCTCTGTCATTTAGAAATAAGTCATTTTATCTTAGCCTCTTCTATTTTCCATGAAGATTTTCATTTCTGGATAGCCGAAAATAATTTAGTATCTATAGGACGAAGCGATGAAGAGGGAGCGCTCGAAGAATCTATTGCTGATTTGTTTGGAGGATTGGGAGCAATCGTGTGGCTTAGGAGGACGGGTTCTGATAAAAATCTAATAAAATATTCAATAAGAAATATCAACTCCACCATAAAAAATGCGTTGGCTTTGAACTCCGAATATAAAAGTCTAATAAAAATATATAAAAACAGCAAACTTTCAAAAGAACAAAGACAAGCGCTCAAAAAATACTTTTTTAAGAAGAATAGAAAATTAGTCGGGATGTCTTCTGGAGCTGTGGGTGGGGTTGCCAATAACGCTTCTTTTTATACGGCGCGTCTATATTCTAAATATTTGCCACTTTTTTATTCTTTTTGTCAGTGTTACACCTCAATCAACAATCCTGACTTGCGCTTAATTCTTGAAAAATTAAAAGAAATATCTAAAAAGTCAAAATCTCAAAAAGATTTTATCAGGCGAATGCAAAATAGTGTCAATAGTTTATTAGGGCGTAACAAAAAATAACCCGTTCCATTTTTGGAGCGGGTTTTTCTAATTTCTCGTATTTTTACTGCAAAATAGATTTTATTTTCCCTTTAATTTTTCCACCGCATCAGCGACAAGTTGGCAATATAAATTAAATCCTACTCTTGCAACACTACCGCTTTGCTCTTTGCCCAAAATATTTCCTGGGCCGCGAATTTCCAAATCTTTTTGAGAAATATAAAAACCCGAACCGATTTCTTGGAATTCTTCTAATGCTTCCAGTCGCGTCCTTTGTTCTAAAGTTAAATTTTTTGAAGGATATAAAAAGTAGGCGTGAGCTTTTTGGGAGGCGCGCCCTATCCTGCCCCGGATTTGATATGCTTGCGCTAGGCCAAGCCGCGTAGCGTCATCCACGATGAGGGTGTTGGCATTTGATAGGTCCAGGCCGTTTTCAATAATTGTGGTTGCCAAAAGAAGATCGGTTTTATGTGCGCGGAAATTTTCTATCGTATCTCGTAATTCTTTTTCACCTTGTCGGCCGTGAGCGACAGCTAAGCGCAAATTTGGTATCAGTTTCTTCAATTTTTCTGTAGCACCCCCTATGGTATCAATGCGATTGTGCAGATAAAATATCTGACCACCTCGGGCCAGCTCATTTTTTATTGCCTCCTTTACTGTTTTTGTATCAAATATGGAAACAATTGTTTCTATGGACTGTCTGCCGGGTGGTGGGGTTTGGATTAAGCTCAAATCTCTTATGTGGGTTAAACTTAATGATAGGGTGCGGGGAATTGGTGTGGCGCTCAAACTTAAAATGTCCAGCAAAGAGCGCATTTTTTTAAATGATTCTTTTTGTTTCACACCAAACCTTTGTTCCTCATCTATTATTAAAAGCCCTAAATTTTTTGCCGTAAAATTTGAACCGTTTGTTTCAG
Source organism: uncultured Candidatus Saccharibacteria bacterium (assembly GCA_964357175.1). Lineage (GTDB taxonomy): Bacteria > Patescibacteriota > Minisyncoccia > GWC2-36-17 > CAYHJU01 > CAYHJU01. Next base: position 10,139 of record CAYHJU010000025.1, on the reverse strand, counting down.
AAATCACATCTTTGGAAAGCAGGCGGTGGGTTCCGATGACGATATCTAAAGATCCTCTTTTTAATGATTCGATGGTTTTTTTCTGTGATGATTTTGTTTCAAATCTGGAAAGAAGCCCAATTAAGATGCCCAATTTTTCTAGGCGTGAAGAAAAGGTTTTAAAATGTTGATCTGCCAATATTGTGGTGGGGCACAACATCGCTACCTGTTTTCCAGCGCCTACCGCCATTACCGCCGCTTGCAATGCCACTTCGGTCTTGCCAAAACCAACATCGCCACAAACCAATCTATCCATAGGGATATTTTTTTGCAAATCATTTTTTATATTTTCAATTGCCAAAATTTGATCCGGCGTTTCCTCAAATTCAAATCCTTCGCGGGCGCTTTTAAGCAAATCTTCGTCTACGTCGTAGGGCGGACGCTTTACCAGTTCACGCTTTGCGTAAATTTCCAGAAGTTCTTGTGCGAATTTTAGCGCCTCTTCTTTTATGTGCGTGAGAGTTTTGCGCCACGCTTGCGCCCCGAGACGATTAATTTTTGGTCGGGCAAATCCCAAATATCTGGATATTTTTCTTGCCTGCAAGCTAGGCACAAAGAGGGTGTCTGGCGGAGCGTCTTTTCGGGGGGCGGCGTATTGGATGATAAAATATTTTTTTGTTTCTTGGTTAAATGTGCGCTCCTCATATTTCAAAAACCTTCCGATGCCATGGTCTTGGTGCACCACAAAGTCTCCAGACTTTAATTTTTCTAGAGTCTTCAAATTAAATTCATCGTTGAATTTTTGTTTTAATAAAATTTTTCTTTGCTCTTCAGACAAAACCTCTTTATCCTGCCAAATCTTTTCTATTTTATTGCCGCTAAACTCTAGAACGCATCTGGCAAGCTTGTTTAGAGGAAAAATTTTTATTAATCCTCCTTGTATTAAATATTCCCCAGGCCGCGGATCTTCTAAGACGCGATCATAATTCAGCTCATACAATTTTTTTTGTATTTCAGAAAAACTTAAATTTTTACCAAGATCTATTTTTAAAATATTTTTTCTAACCCAATTTTTATTTAAGTTTTTGAGCATTTGGCCTTCATTTTCTTCAAACCAAAAAACGGGCTTGTCCGCAAACTGGGGGTCAATCCCGAAAATTACAAGATCTTTAATTTCTAAATTATCATTTCCCGACACAGGACTATTATAGTGTTTTTATCCCGAACTTCAATGCGACCTTGACTAAATGTGTGTTTTGGGATAGAGTTTTATAAACCCGGCACTTTAAAACAAGAGAGGAGAGGAAATGCTTAAAAAGTTAACTCTAGCCGTTTTGTTGTCACTGAGCGCTGTTTTAATTGGATATGTGGTTGATGAATCTGAGGCGGCTAAGAAGAATCGTCCTAGTTTACACAAAGAGATTAAACTCTTTCGTCCTTCTACGATAAGCAAGATCAATGAACTTGGTGCGGCTTCGTTTAAAAGTAGCGACAAAGATGACGCCAACCGCATTATCACGGTAGGCAGCGCTTCGTTTGTGCCATTGAATGTTTTGGGTAGAGCAGATGAGAGCAATATCACACCGCTAATGGTTTTAAACGCAGTGAGCTTTTTTGAAAAGGAAAATCCAAATTTGGAAATTGTGAATTTTAATCCGAGCGCCGGTCCTTTTCTTGATTGTGGATCAAGTAATCACTGGACCTATGTTTGGGGCGTTTGGGTTTATCACAAACCAAAAGTCAAAACATCATAAAATTTTTTATCCCCCACCTACATGTAGGTGGGGGATTTCTTTTGGACCCGCTTTCGTCTTCGCCTCCGCCAGTTGGCGGATGGCGGATTTGTCCGTTATAAAAACTTTTATGATATAATGAATATAATAAATATGGAAAAAAGGGTATTTTTTTCAATACCTCTTTCGCCGGGGGTTAAAAATAAAATAAAAAGCGTCTTAGGCCGTCATGATTTGCCGTGGAAAATAGAGCCGGAAGAAAAGTGGCACATCACATTAAATTTTATCGGTGGCGTTGATGATAATGGGCTCGCCAAATTGGTTTTTATTGGCAAAGAAGTGGCCTCAAAAATAAAAAATTTTGAAATAAAGATTAAAAACTTAACATATGCCCCATCAGCTCAGAATCCCAGAATGCTTTGGGTTGATGTGGAAAATAATAAAAGTTTGGATCAATTAAAAAAATTAATAGACGATGAAATATTTAACTCTAACATCCCATATCGTATAGATTTTCCAATTTATAATCCGCACGTTACTTTAGCGAAATTCGGAACGAAAGATAAATTAAGTCTGCCTGAAAATTTAAATGAAAAAATTGATTCAATGATGGCCGTAGATAAATTTGATCTAATGGAAAGTCTTTTGGGACGGCCAAAATCAAGATATGAAATTTTAGAAAGATATGAGCTGGGGTAATTTTTTATGGAAGAAAAAGACTTAAAAGACAAAAGAATCAATATTGGTGGGGTTTTTTTAAATAATCTTACAGAAGAGGAATTAGTTGAGTGTGTGGAAGAATTTTTAAATGATGATAGACAACATTATTTTGTTACCCCCAACCCAGAATTTGTAGTCTATGCCCAGAAAGATAATGGATTTAAAGAAATTTTAAATAATGCTGAAATTTCTTTGCCTGATGGCGTGGGCCTGGTTATTGCCTCCGTGATGAAATATCACAAAAGAATAAAACGTCTTCCAGGGACTGATATGGTGGAATTTTTAGTTCAGAAGTTAGCACCCCGGAAAGCTAAGATAGTTTTTTTTGGTGGGCTGGACGATGTGGCTTTATGTGCGGCGGAAAAAATGCGAAAAAAATATGGCAATGAAAACATTTTTGGTTTTTCTGACGGAACTTCCAACGAAACAATAAATAGCGTCAATCCTCAAATTATTTTTGTGGGCGTGGGTAGTCCCAAACAAGAAAAATGGATCGCAGAAAACATGGAAAAAATTCCCTCTGGAAAAATTTTTATGGGCGCGGGAGGGGCGTTTGATTTTATTTCCGGTAAAGTTAAAAGGGCGCCCAAATTAGTTCGGGAGATGGGACTGGAATGGCTCTTTCGTTTAATTTTACAACCGTTTAGATGGAAAAGGGCTATCAGGGCAACATTTGTTTTTATGACGGTTGCTCTAAAAGATATTTTTTATCCTGCCCCATAACAAAAACCGCCCTCATGGGGCGGTTTTTGTTTAGCCGTTGGAATGATTTATAGAATAACCGGACTAAGCGCAACCAATACAAGATGTTGTAAGGCAATAAGCGAAAGAATTATTGCCAATGATGCTCCACTGTGTAATAACGCCCTTCCATTTTGTATGCCGAATTTTACAATAACATTTATTAGAGTCAAAATAATCAATGCCGCAAAAACTAATATATAGAAAGCCATAAGTTTATTAGGTAGGGAAAGCAGTATTCCTCCCAAAGTTGCGGCTTTTTGTTTTGGCCAACCATCTAAAGATTGGCTTGTGGATCCAGCGAGAATTTTAGGTTCCGAGGCCGTTGAAGAATTCGGCGCTATGGTAAAGGCTGGAGCTATAGTCGCAAAAACTGCTTCCTGAGCGGAGTTTGGCGACGGACTCAAAGAGGGGGTTTTGTTCGACACTGATTTTAGAATTCCCAAGGCGGTGGCTTTTGCGCTTGAGGGTGAGGCAAAAAACTCCACCACTATCGTGGTTTCTTTGCCGTTAATCTTTCCGTTTTTAATAGCTATGCCTATTTCTGAGTAATTGGAATTTAATATGTTTGCCCTATGAGAAGGGGATTTTAACCACGCATCACTAACTGACTTGCTGTTTGTAAAATTCATGGCCAAATTTTCCCCTGCGAAGTGATATTTGTATCCCGCTTTTTGAATCCAATACCAAGGAGTTGTTCCTTGGGGGCTGTTATGGGAAAAATAACTTTTATTCAACATATCCTCCGCTTTCAGTTGGGCGGCTTTTGCCAAAGATTCGTTCCAAGCTAATCCCAGCAAGCTACTTTCGTTTCTAGCCTCATTTGTAAGTTTCACCAAAGAGTCCTCGGAAATTACAGCAAAAATTTTTGTTTGCGGCATTCCCAAAATTAAAATTAAACTCAAGCATTGTAAAAATATCAAAGCAAAAACCAAAACCTTAAATGGTTTTTCTCTCCAGATGTGCGGAAAATGTTCATTGTGCTGTGACGGAATGCACCAGTGATAGATTTTGAAAGCGATTTTTCGCATAAATTTATTTTTTAGCGCCAAACCCTTCTTTAGGTCCATTATACCACATTTTTATGATTTTGCAACACAGGGGCAATAAAAGCTTTTATTCAAGCCACCTTTTAGCGCTTGACAGGTATAGATTTTTTGCGAACATCTTGCGTTTTTATTTTAACTCAAGAATGGTATAATTTACTCAACGAAGCGAGATTTAAAAATATGAATCTAAAAAACGGACCAGAAAAATCATCTTCTAAAAAAATTGGTTTGGCGTTAGGTGGCGGAGGGGCCAGAGGTCTGGCGCATATTGGCGTTATTAAAGCGCTGGAGAACGCCGGCATACAAATAGATTACATTTCCGGCACAAGCATGGGGGCTTTGGTGGGAGGATTTTATGCTCTGACCAAAGATATATATTTTTTGGAAAATTTATTTTTAAATTTAAAAGGGAAAGATATTTTTCCGATGAAAGATATCTTAAAAAGAAAAAACAGCGCTCTTTTTCGCGATGAGCCGGTGATGAGACTACTGGAAACGGGATTTAAAGATAAAAAATTTGACGATTGTCCCATTCCTTTTAAAGCGGTAGCGACCGATGTTTCCAACGGCGATGAAATTGTTATGGAAAATGGAAGTCTGCTGAATGCTATCAGGGCCAGCATTTCTTTGCCTTTGATTTTTACTCCAGTTAAGATCGAAAATCGAATGTTGATGGATGGCGGGTTTGCCAACCCAGTTCCGGCAGATGTGGTAAGGAGCATGGGAGCTGACGTGGTGATAGCAGTGGATGTTTCCAGTAAATGGCTCAATATTACGGAAAAAGAAATAAATTTTTCCAATATTTATTCGATTATTTCCGACACCCTTTCTACAGTCGAATATCAGCTTTCTAAAAAAACTTTAGAGCAGGCTGATATCGTTGTGAAGCCGTTGGTGCTAAGCCACAGCTGGATGGATTTTGATCATTCGCGGGAAATTATTAAAGCAGGAGAAGACGAGGTGAAGTATCATATGAAGGAGTTGGTGGAAAAGACGGGCTGTTTAAAATCACCCCAAACACTGGCAGATAAATTCGTCGATTTTCTTTTTAGCGGATAATAATTTTAGAGAAAATAGAAAGTAGAAGTTTTTTAAAAATTCACCCCGTTAAATAATTTTAAATTTTATATAAAATTTAAAATTAAAATTTGTCACCTCGAATACACCAATATAGTATTAATAATGGGTTGAATGATATATTAGAATTAAAAAAATAACTCTCGTTGAATGAAAAGACAAATTTTATTTAACAGGGTAAAAAAATATGGACAATAAAATAAAAAATTATTTGGGCGTTGCGATCATTGTTTCTGTTATTATCGTAGCATTGGCCGCGGCATTTTATGTAAATTCCTTTTCTAATTCAATCAGATTTTCTTCACAAAGGGACTTTTCGGTTTCCGCGAGTGGCAAGTCTGTGGGCGTTCCGGATATAGCAGGATTTACTTTTAGCGTTATCACTCAGGGAGGAAAAGACGTGGGGGTATTGCAAAAAGAAAATAGCGATAAAATGAACAAAGCGATTGATTTTTTGAAGGCGCAAAAAATAGATTCTAAAGATATAAAAACGCAAAATTATAGTGTGGAGCCGAGGTATAAATACGACTCTTGTGTGTCTAGTGTATATGCCAAAATATGTTCGCCGCCGGAAATCGTTGGATATAATATTACCCAGACGGTTGATGTTAAAATCAGAGACTTTTCTAAAATCAGCGGTATTTTATCGGGAGTGGTTGCGGCGGGAGCAAATTCAGTTTCACAGCTGTCATTTGTAGTAGACGATTCTACTTCCTTAGAAAATCAGGCCAGAAGTGAGGCCATACAAAAAGCCAAACAAAAAGCCGAAGCTGTTGCTAAGGCGGGAGGGTTTAGGTTGGGCAAGCTTCTTTCTATAGACGAGGGGGGCGGGTATCTTCCTGCATATAAATACGACACAGCCTTAGGAATGGGCGGAGGTGGTGCAGAGTCTTCTCCAACAGTTGAACCGGGCTCACAAGAGGTCAATATAAGCGTGACGCTGAGGTACGAGATAAAGTAAAACAGATAGAAAATAGAAAATGGTAAGTAGAAAACAGAATTTAGGATATAATAAAAAACTTTCTCAGCGAGAAAGTTTTTTGTTTTGATGTTGAAAAAACTACGACATTGGTATATGATCAGGTCAAAATTTGGATAGTACTTTTTAGACGTCCTTTTAAGGCGATGGTGCCAAAAGAGGACAAAAAATCATCTGACCAAAACCGAAGGAGGTGAGGCGAATGAGAAAAAAGATGCGCGGGCCACTATTTATTATTGGTTTATTGTTCGTTATTGCCACCACGACGGTAGAGCGCGCTCAGAATCAACCCGAGCGAACCGAGCAGATATTTCGTGTAACGGTCAACTATGGCCGGAGCGTAAAAAGGGGCGTGAGAGCTGGCCACTACAATTACGTTAACCCTGATGTTGTCTCAGAAAACTTTTCCAGCAAGGAAACTGGCACCAAAGAAATTTTTATTCACCTCGTTTCCTTTAATAAGACAGTGAGTGCCAACGAAGCTCTTGCTGAATTGGACAAGCGGGGCTTTCGTCCTGCCAACACCCAGGAATGCATGGCTTTTGGAGAGAAGCATCCTGATGTTCAGCGCGAATTCCCGATCGCCTTCCTCGGAGCTGTGTGGCGCGACTTTTATGGTGGTCGCTATTGTCTGTGCCTTGCCGGGGATAGCGTCGGTCGTTACTTAGTTGTTGGCTGGATTGATGACGACTGGAAAGAGATGTATCACTATCGTTTTGCGGCAGTTCGTAAATAATAGAGACGGACATGACCTCTTCGTTCCCGCACATTGTGCGATGTTTTATGTACGGACATATGGCGGTTTAATTAATTTGTAATCAGCCAGAAATTCATTTGGTGTTTTTCCATTTAAACCGCAATGCTCAAGATCATTGTAATACACGTTCCATTGTATCATTTTCTTTTGCAAATCGTTAAAGTTTTTGAATTTGTTCTGTTCGTAGAATTTCTCCTGGTCTTCTCGATGGCTTCTTTCAACGGTTCCGTTTTGCGCGGGCTTACCCGGATCAATCAGGTAGTGGATGATATTCTTTTCTTGGCAAAATTGATCGAGTGAATGCAGGTTCTTTGGCATCATATCCAACCTTCTGTATGTTCCATTGTACCTGTTCGTGAATATCGCTCCATTGTCCGTTTTAACCGCTTGAATCTTGTGCTCAAATCTTTCAATAACTTCCTTCAAAAACAATACGGAGTTTCCGTTCGTTTGTTCATCATACACTGCCAGGTATCTCCACCTTGAAGCTGTATCAATAGCGGTATATTGAAAATATCTTTTGTTTGCAATGTGTCCAGGCACGTATTTCACATCAATTTCAATTAGCTCTCCCGGCCTTCTTTCAGATTTAATATATTTGTATTTAATTTTCTTCAATCGATATTTTCTTACCAACTTCTCTTTTTTTAATATCTTTCCAATCGTTCTTTCGTGAATCTGTATTCCTTCTTTTTCTAATTGCCAGTGTATCTTCATCGCGCATTTCTTGGTTTTCTTTCGTATTGCGATGATTCTTTCTTTGATCCAAATCGGCGTCTCTTCCTTCTGTGTTTTTGGTTCAGTCGATTTAGGCTCCAGTCCTGCCTCGCCTTTACTCTTGTATGTCGCCACCCAACGCTCCAGGCTTCGTTTACCGTGGGGCGAGACCTTTGCCACATCAATCAGCCTCACCTCTTTCTTTACTATGGGCAGAACCCATCTTAATCTTTCATCTTTAATTGTTTTAACCATATGTATGCTCATTCCTCCATTCTAGGAGAAACCGCCATATGTGTGTGCACATTACCGCGAGATATTGACGAAAATAAAAAATCGTGATAGACATAAGTTAGCACCTTACAACTTGCTCGCTCATCCAAACCAAACTGGCCCGCCTAAGTTTTCGCATGGTGCGGAAAACAAGGCGACGCCAAAACCTCCGCTCAAGGCGGAAAGGGAGGAACGAGATGCGTAAGCCACTTTTCGTCGCCGGTCTGTTATTGGCCCTTATTGTTACGATGATCGGCTGTACTCAAGATTCGCCTCAGCCGACAGAGCAGATCTTCGCCGTTCAGGTCAACTATGACAGGAGCATTGAGGATGGTGTTCAAGCTGGCCACTACGACTCCAGCTACCTCGGTTTTACCTCCCAGAATTTCCCTGACGAGAAGACGGCCGGCACCAAGAGTGTCTTGATTCATCTTGTCCAGTTTCACGGGGCGATGAGTGCTGACCAGGTCCTTGTTGAACTGGACAAGTGGAGCCTTCGCCCCGCCACCCTCAAAGAGTGTTTGGCGTTCGGAGAGGAGCGCCTCGATGCTCAGCGCCAGGTCGCATTTCTTGGTTCAATGTGGCAGGAACCGAATGGTGATCGTGGCTATCCGTATGTCGTCAGGGAGGGCCTCGAGCGGTATCTATGCCTCGGTTGGGATAGTAATGGTCGTTGGAACAGGCTCTGGTCGTTCGCGGCTGTCAGCAAATCTGATTATCAGCCCGCTTCGTCAGGTCTTCAGCGAGACAAGTAGAAAGGTTTTGTCCCCGCACAATGTGCGGGGATTTTTCTTTTTAGATAACGATAAAAATGATATAATAAAAATAGTATTTAGTAGCTAGAATCTAGCATAAATTTTTTAATAAATGCTAGCTACTAACTCCTAGATTCTAAATTCTCTTATTATGTTCGATATTATTTCCATAGGTACGGCCACGCGCGATATGTTTTGTATTGGCGCGCCTTTTGTTGAGGTGGAGAGCGAAAAATTTAAAACCTTAAAAGGTTTGTGTTTGTCTTATGGCTCTAAGTTAGAATTGCCCAACATTTTATTTACCACAGGAGGAGCGGGTACAAATACCGCTGTGGCGTTCGCGCGCGCGGGACTTAAGACGGCCTGTGTGAGCCGCGTGGGAAATGATCCGGGCGGAGACGCTATTTTAAGCGAGTTAAAAAAAGAAGGCATTTATAATAAATATTTTCAGATAGACAAAGAAAATTTTACCGCCTATTCTATTATATTTTTAACACAAGAAGGTGAACGGACAATCTTAAGCTACAAGGGCGCGGGGGAACATCTTTCGGAAAAAGAAATTCCCTGGGAAAAAATAAAAAAAACCAAATGGCTGTTTTTAGATTCTTTGGGAGGAAATAAAGAACTCCTAAAACAACTTTTGGAATTTGCAAAAGTTAATAATATAAAAATCGCCTCCAACCCTGGAGCGCGCGAACTCGAAATTTTAAAAGAAAATAAAGATTGGTTGAAAAGTTATGATATTTTTACCTTAAACCAAGAAGAGGTATCGGATTTGACCGGCATAGATTATAAAAACGAAAAAGAAATTTTTGACGCGCTGGACAAGCTTGTCGGAGGTATAGCCTGCATGACCAAAGGGCCAAAAGGAGTGGTTGTGTCCGATGGAAAAAATAGATTTAGCGCGGGAATATTTAAGGAGCAAAAATTGGTTGATCGAACCGGGGCCGGCGATGCTTTTGCATCCGCTTTTGTGTCCGGATTTATAAAAACAGGCAATATTCAAGAGGCGATAAAATGGGGTTCGGCAAACGGCACATCTGTGGTGGAGCAAATTGGAGCCAAAGAGGGAATTTTAAAAGAAAAAGAATATCAGGATGAGAGATGGCAGGAGCTAGAGATCAATAGAAAATAGAGCTTTTCTAAGTAAGGGCGAGCTGATATAATGAGAATGCGGCTGAATAATTCTCAATTTTTAATTCTCAATTTTCAAACAATTTCTAATTATCCAATTTCTAATTATGAAATATAATTTAGAAGACCGCACAAAAAAATTTAGCAAAGATATAATAAAATTGTCCATCAAGTTAATAAAGAATAAAATCAACGAAAATATCATCACTCAATTGTTAAGATCTG
>CAYHJU010000024.1:0-13405 GCA_964357175.1 uncultured Candidatus Saccharibacteria bacterium | reverse complement strand
CGGTGGTGAAAGAATTATTAAAAAAATTACCTAAATATCGGGTGATTTATTTTGGTGACACGGCGCATTTGCCATACGGCACTAAAAGCAAAAAGGCCGTGAGAGAATTTTCTGACCAGGCGGTGAATTTTTTGATAAAACGCGGCGCTAAAATTATTTTAATAGCTTGCAACACCGCTTCCTCACAAGCGGCAGATTATTTAAGAAAAAAATATCCTGACACAACAATTATTGATGTTGTAAGTCCTGCTTTAGATAAAATTAAAAAAATGGATTTAAAAAGAATTGGATTGATCGCCACCCCGGGAACTATAAAAAGCGGAACATACCAAAAAAAATTGAGAAAAATGCGCAAAGTCGTTGTTTCCCAGGCAACACCACTACTCGTGCCTTTTATTGAAGAGGGAATTGTGAAGGGCAAGATTTTAAATGAAATTTTGAAAATATATTTCAAACCATTTAAAAAGAATACAAACGGAATAATTTTAGGATGCACCCACTATCCGTTAATAGAAAAAAGCATACAAAATGTTCTGCCTAAAGGAGTTTTGTTGATAAATCCTTCTAAAATAATCGTTCAGTATCTGGACGAACTTTTGAAAAAAAATAAAAATCTTGATAAAAAACTTGAGCACAGGGGCCAGTATGAGTTTTTTGTAAGCGACGATCCGTATAAATTCGAGATATTATCTAAGCTCGCTTTAGGAAAAAAAATAAAAGCGCAAATTGTAAGATTATAAACTATAAAGCAAATATGCCATATAAGAAAAATATTTTGGTAAAAATTAAATCCAAAATAGAAAAAGTTGAAGCTCTGGGAGACGGTTTTTGTGTGTGGGTCAATGCCGCGCCACAAAAGGGTGAAGCTAATGAAGCCGTTTTAAAACTATTAGCGGAGCATCTTCACATGCCAAAAAGCAGAATAAAAATAGTGCAGGGTCTTAGAAGCAAAAAGAAGCTTGTTTTGATCTCTTAAAAAAAGTATTATTAAGTTATCGCGCGAATAATTCACCTCAGTAGATTTATGGCATCCCAAGACGAATTGAGATCAGCGCGTCTCAATAAAATAGAAAAATTAAAAAACTTGAGCATAAATCCTTACCCAGCGAGGGCTTTTCGCGACATGCCCATAAAAGACGCCTTGGATGATTTTGATAAACTTTCTGGTGCGACTAAAAATATTTCTTTGGTAGGAAGGATCCATTCTTTAAGAGGCCATGGCAAAATACTTTTTGCGGATTTGCAAGATGAATTTTCCAAGATCCAGCTTGTTTTGAAATTTGACGCTTTGGGTGAAGAAAAATTTTCTGTGTTTAAAGACCTGATAGATAGCGGAGATTTTTTGCAGGCGTCAGGAACTCTTTTTAAAACTGAAAAAGGCGAGAGAAGTTTAAGCATTTCGGATTTTAAGCTCTTAACCAAATCATTAATTCCTCTGCCGGATGACTGGTATGGTCTGGAGGACATGGAAACACGCCTGCGCAAGCGTTATGTTGATCTGGCTGTAAATCCTGAGGCGCGGGAAATGTTCCGCCAAAAGAGCGTTTTTTGGCAAACCTTGCGCCAGTTTTTGCTGGAGAAAAAATTCTTAGAAGTAGAAACGCCCGTTTTGGAAAATATCCCAGGAGGGGCTGATGCCGAGCCGTTTGTGACGCACCACAACGCTTTGGATCGTGATTTTTATTTAAGAATATCTCTGGAATTGCCTCTCAAACGATTACTTGTGGGCGGATTTGAAAAGATTTTTGAAATCGGAAGAATTTTCCGAAATGAGGGCATAGATACGGAACATTTGCAGGACTACACACAGCTTGAATTTTACTGGGCTTATGCGGATTATACTGACATGATGAAGCTTGTGCAGGAAATGTATCAAAAAACAATTCAAGAAGTTACGGGAGGGTTAGAAACTAAATTTGGAAACGAGACAATTAATTGGAACGGAAATTGGCCAAAGGTAAAATATTTTGACTTACTCTCAAAAGAGTGGGGCATAGACGCCGAAAAAGCCAGCATCAAAGACCTTTATAATTTGGCTGAAAAATTTTCTTTAAAATTAGAAAAAGGATTAGGCCGAGGAAGATTACTCGATCAAATTTATAAAAAAACAATACGTCCAAAACTTATTCAGCCGCAATTTTTAATATTGCCGCCCGTGGACATTGAACCATTGGCTAAAAGAAATGAAAAAAATCCAAATTTAGTGGAGCGCTTTCAAGTGATTTCCGCAGGATCAGAACTCGGCAAGGGATTTTCTGAACTAAATGATCCACAAGATCAATTGGCACGTTTTAAAGAGCAAATGGAACTACGTAAAGGAGGCGACAAAGAAGCCCAGAGGCTTGATGAGGATTTTGTGGAGGCGCTGGAATATGGCATGCCGCCAACTGCCGGCTTTGGTCTTTCGGAAAGATTATTTGCTGTTTTGATGGACAAGTCGGTGCGTGAAACGGTTCTTTTTCCTCCAATGCACTTAAAAGATGGCGAAAATCTTTCGCCAAAAAACGGCCTGCCTAAGAAATTGAATATTTTTAGAAAAATTTTTAAGAAAAGATAGGTTTATGTTGGATATTAAATTTATTCGGGAAAATAAAGAGGAGCTTAAAAGGGCTATCAAAAACAAAAATGTGAGCTTGGACATTGACGAGCTTATTAGTTTAGATAAAAAAAGGATTGATTTATTGCAAGAAATAGAAAAATTGAATGCTCAAAAAAACGATTTGAATGAAGAAATAAAAAAATCAAAAAATGACGCTGATAGAAAAGCCATTATAGAAAGAGGCAAGGACGTTAAAGACAAAATTTCAAAAATTGAACCGGAATTTAAAGAAGTTAGCCAAAAATTTGATGAATTGATGGTTAAAGTTCCCACGATACCTTCAGCCGATACGCCTTTGGGCAAAAACGACGAGGATAACGTGGAAATAATGCATTGGGGTGAACCCAAAAAATTCGATTTTACTCCTAAAGATCACATTCAGCTAGGCAAGGACTTAGATATAATAGATTTGGAAAAAGGCGCTAAGGTGGCAGGATACAGAGGTTATTTTCTAAAAAATGATGGCGCAGCTCTGGTCATGGCAATGATGATGTATGCAATAAATAAGATGATTCAAAAAGGATACAAGCCGTTTTTGCCACCGACCTTAGTGAAGGGCTTTGCTCTTTTTGGGAGCGGTTATTTCAAGGGTTTGGATTATGATCCTGAAGTAGATGAGATCTATCAAGTAGCTTCTTCAGACAAAGAAATAAGCGGAGAAAAAAGCAAAGATCAAAAATTTCTAGTTGGAACTGCTGAGCCGTCTTTGTTGGCATATTATTCAGATGAGATTTTAAAAGAAAGTGATTTGCCTATCAAAATTTTTGGATTTAGCCAATGCTATAGAAGCGAAATTGGCAGTTATGGAAAAGACACGAAAGGAATGTACAGAGTCCATGAATTTATGAAAGTGGAGCAGGTGATTATTTCTAAGGCGGATATTGAAGAGTCCAACAAACTCCAAGGAGAGATGCTGGATGTTGCCAAAGAAATTCACGAAGAATTAGGCCTTCCTTATAGAATAATTCAAATCTGTACTGGTGATATGTCGCCTGGAAAATACAGGGCTTTTGATATTGAGGCGTGGTTACCAGGCACAAAGCGGTGGGCAGAAACTGGCTCGGCTAGCAATTTTTTGGATTGGCAAGCGCGTCGGTTAAATGTTAAATACATAGACAAAGATGGAGAGAAAAAATACGCATATTTATTAAATGATACTGTTTTGCCCAGCGTAAGGCCATTTTTGGCTATTTTAGAAAACTACCAACAAGCCGATGGATCTATTGTTGTCCCAGAAGTGTTGCGCCCATATATGGGAGGCAAGGAAATAATTAGATAAATAAAATGTTAGAGCGAAAGAAAAAATTTATAAATTGGGTTGAAATAAATTCCAAGGCGCTTAAAAACAATGTTGGCCTTATTAAAAAAATTGCCGGTGAAAAGGTGGGTATAATTGCGGTAGTAAAATCCAACGCTTACGGGCACGGTCTGGTAGAGGTGGCAAAAATATTGAGCGCGGAGGGCACGGCTATGTTTGGCGTAAATGCTCTGTCTGAGGCGTTAAAATTACGCCATGCCGGAATCAAAGAAAATATTTTGGTAATGGGATACATTTTACCAGACGAATTCAAAGATGCTATAGAAAATAAGATTGATATTACGCTTTTTGACGAAAAAATGATACCAGAAATTGACCGAGCCGCTTTAAAAAGTAAGAGGGTTGCTCGCGTGCATTTAAAGTTTGATTCTGGCATGGGTCGTTTGGGGATTCCTTTAAAAAATGTTTTGAGCGCGATAAATAAAATAAAAAAATATCCTTCTATAAAACTGTGGGGGCTTTCTTCTCATTTTGCTTGTGCCGACACCACTCAAGACACCAATCATCTGCAGATTAAAAACATACTCGGCGTGTTGTCAGAAATTCAGAAATTAAAAATCAAGATACCCATACTTCATTTTTCAAATAGCGCCATGAGTGTTCGTAGCGCTATGAAAGAATTTTTAAACCAAAACGTCGGACAGCTGTTTATACGGCCGGGCATACTTCTTTATGGTATGAGCCCTTTTGGACAAAAAATAAAAATGTTAAATGATTTTAAGCCGGTTTTAAGCTGGAAAACAAAAGTTATCCAGTTAAAAAAATTCCCAGCAGGGCATTGTATAAGTTATGGCTGTACTTATAGAACTCAAAAAAACGAAATCATCGCTACAGTGTCGACGGGATATTATGAAGGTTTTGACAGAAAATTTAGCAATAATGGCGAGGTTTTAATACACGGCAAAAGAGCCAAAGTGCGCGGACGAGTGTGTATGGATTTTATGATGGTAGATGTAAGTAAAATAAAAGGCGTAAAAGTGGGCGACGAGGTGGTGATAATAGGTAAGTCGGGCAAGGAGGAAATTTCTGCGAAAAATTTAGCTGATCAAATACATACTATAAACTATGAAATCACTACGCGCATAAACCTAGAAATACCCAGAATAGTGGTTTAAAAAATTAAGAAATTCGGCATGATTAAATTTGGTGGAAATAAAAAATCTTATAAGAAGATTGTTTATAAAAAAAGCGGATTTTTGAATTGGAAAAAACGAATACTTTTAAGCGCGTCACTGGCGCTTTTTGTTTTTGTCTTTTGGGCGATTTTTTTATCATCTTGGATGCTGATAAAAAATATAGAAGTTAAAAATAATAAAACCATAGACGGAAATAAGGTAGTGGACTTGGTGCAAAAAAAAATAGTGGGAAATTATTTTTATTTTATCCCAAAGGCTAAAATATTTTTAATTAAACCCGGCGGACTCTCCGACACGCTCAAGCAAAATTTTCCCATTCTTTTACAAACCAATATTAGAAGAATTTTTCCTGATAAAATTTCCTTAAATATTGTGGAGAGAGCTCCTATGGGTATTTGGTGTAAAAAAGGAGCGCCTAGCGGGGACTATATAAGCGGATATGAGGGATTAAAATCTCGTTTGGCAGAATCCCAAAACTACAGCGCTATTTATTGTTATGATTATGATGTAAACGGTGTTATTTTTCAGCGAGCGCCCTATACCAGCGGCTCTTTGATAACGAAAATATATGATCACTCGCAAGAATTTGCCGGTAGTAAAATAGGGGACAGGGTTTTAAATCAAAACGTCTTGGAATTTCTGCATCAAGCTCAGGTTAAATTGAATAGTGACTTTGAGCTCAAGACCGAACAAATTATTTTGGGAACAGACAGCGAGGGCGCGATATTTTATTTTGCCAGCAATTGGTTTTTGATTTTAAACCAAAAAGCTGACTTAGATTATCAACTTCAAGTATTAAAAAATGTCTTGGATCAAAGCGTGGGTAATCAGGTGCCCAATTTGGCTTATATAGATTTAAGGATTCAAAATAGAGCGTATTATAAGTATAAATAACACTCTTTTACGTTGGTGGTTTAGAGTTTAGACAGCTAAAGAGAAAGCCCCATCGCTCCGAAGAGCGATGGGGCTATGTTGCCGAAAAACGAGGATAAGTGAATATTTTTAATCACCTGCGCACACTCTTGCGGTTTTTTACACATAACAGTAGACTGTTTAGGTGCTAAATGGCACCTTGAAAAGGAGACGGACATGATGACAAGCAAAAAGATTATTGTGATTGCGTTATTGATCATTTCGTTGATTGGTTTGTCTGGGTGTGCCGCTGGGACAGGATTTTCTGGAAGCGTATTTGTAGAGTCACAGCCGACTTATAGGGTTTTGCCACTTCAAGGACTAATTATCAGAGATATTAATCTGAATAGTTTCTATCTTGAAAATTCTTTTTCAATGGAAAGCGCACTAAAGAGTGAGCTGATGATGGCCGGAGCGCAATTTGGACCAAATGGAGTTGTTCTGAATGGTGATGTAAAAATTATAAAAAATGGAAATTATCAGATTTGCTTGGCAGAGATGGTGGTAAACGTTGAGTCTTTTAGTCCGGTAAGACTTTATTCCACGGCTGACGTTAGGGTAGATTGTTTCAGAGGAAGAGTTCTTATTTATCCCCAGGACTATCAACAGGCCGCCAGATTCATTGTCCAGGATTTCATTCGACAAATGAACCATTAAAAATCAAGCCCCCACCTTAGAAGGTGGGGGCTTTTCTTTTTTAAATACAATGTATTACAATTTAGATATGCAGATGGGCTTTAAAACGGGTTTTAAAAACTCTTTCAACAAAAAACCTCAAAATGATAAGAAATACGAGTGGACTTTGCATGTTCAAGAAAAGATGCGCTTTTATAATTTGTCCGAGAGTAGGATTCGTCGGGTAATGCATTCTCCAAAAAGAACTGAGTGGGGGATAGCTCCCAATACTGTAGCGATGATGCAACCATCCACTTCTTCTAAAAATCCATACGAAATTTGGGTAATGTTTCAGGAAATTAATCAGGTAGGTAAAAAGAAAAGACGCGTAATAACCGCTTGGCGTTATCCCGGCAAAAGTCCAGCGCGCGATCCCATTCCGGAAGATATTTTAAGGGAAATAAGAAAATTTTTACCCTGCTAAATAATCAAAACATATGAACAAGCAAGACAAAAAATTTATGAATTTGGCGATTAAATTATCTTTAAAGGGATCGGCAAGTGGAAAAGGCGGCCCTTTTGGGGCAGTTGTGGTGAAAAGCGGCAAGATTATCGCCCAGGACCATAATAGAGTTATTTCCATCAACGATCCCACCGCTCATGCGGAAATGGTGGTTATAAGAAAAGCATGCAAAAAACTTAAGACTTTCAATCTTTCGGGGTGCGAACTTTATACTAGTTGTGAACCTTGTCCAATGTGTCTGGGAGCAATTTATTGGTCACGTTTAAAAATGGTGTATTTTGCCAACACCAAAAAAGATGCTGCCAAAATAGGATTTGACGACCTTTTTATATACAAAGAAATTGACCGTCCTATAAATAAAAGAAAGACAAGATTTAAACAACTAATGCAAAAGGAAGCCGCGAGCGTCTTTAATCTATGGAAAAACAAAATAGATAAAAAAATATATTAACTTGAAAAGACTTGTTTTTTAAGGTATACTTGTTTTATAGAATTTAAACTAAATATTATGCACAAAAACACAAAGATTGTTTTATTTGGAGCTGTCATCTTGGCCGTTTTATTTTTTAGCTCAGTCACGCTTGTTAAAGCGGAAGACACTGCCACAACCACAAGCACGGCAAGTACAATACAGCTTGCCAGACCCGCTATACTTCCTGGTAGCCCTCTTTATTTTTTTAAGAGATTGGGCGAAGGATTCGTTAATTTATTTACCTTCGGAGGAGTGAATCAAGCCAAAAGAGCGTTGGATCTATCCCAAGTAAGATTGGCCGAAGGTCAGGCTTTATTGGAAAGAAATAAGGTCAATTTAGCTCAAAAAAGTAACGAAGAATACCAAACAATGCTCAGTGAGGCATCTCAATTTGCACAAAAAGCACAAGAAGCGGGCAAAAATGTTGACGACGTGCTAGTTCAAATTTCTCAAAAAACATTAAAAAACCAACAGGTTTTATTGAGCGTCATAGAAAAAGCGCCTGAAGAGGCAAGGTCAGGCCTACAAAACGCCATTCAGGCAAGTTCTAGAGAACACCGACAAGCCTTACAAAGATTACCGGAACAAAAAAGACAAGAGGTGGAGGCTCAAGATTTTGACATGAATGAAGAGGTGCAAAATAAAATTGATGATTTAAAACTTGAAGGGTTTGACATCTCGGAGGATTTGGATGCAGACAACGAACTAAAGCAAATAGAAAATGAAATTAATCAATTGGGGCAACCTGAAAAAGATTGCGACGGAGATTTGGATTGTGATGAGCCTGTAGTAAAAGAAATTTCTATCAGCAAACTAATTCCCGAGCAAGGAATTGTCGGGAGCACAGTGACTATTTTAGGTCAAGGATTTACGGAAATAAATAACACAATCAAGTTTTCGTCAGGTGTTATTCTCGACGCGCAATTTCAAAAAGAGCAGGGACTATTAACTTTTAAGGTTCCTTCAGCTTTAACTCCTGCCTGTTTTTTCAATAAATTACCCTGTTTAATGATGACTAGACGTGTTGTTCCTGGGAAACATGAAGTTTCTGTTTTAAATGGCCACAATAAACAAAGCAATACTTTAGTTTTTAATGTTATTGAAAAAGAAATTGAGTGTAAAAGCGCTTCTGATTGCGGAAAACCCTTGTTTTGTAAAAACGAAAAAGAGTATCCAGCATGGTCTTGCAATGATGGAAAATGTAACCAAATAAACTACTTTAGAGATCCTTGTGACCCCGCACCATCTCCTGTCAGCACAACAAGCAAAGAGATTAACTAAAATTTAATAATAAAATCTCCGCGGATTAATCCGCGGAGATTTTATTATTAAACAGGGGTCTTTTCTCTATCTGCTCGTGCTTTTTTTTCCTTGAATATTTTTGCTAAGACATTTGCCGCTTCTTCCAGACTCTCGCCGTATAAGTATTCATCATTTTTCTTGTCGGGCATTTGATGTAAAACAAAATCTACGCTGAGATTGTCTTCTTCATCCTCTTTTCTTGGATTGGCGGTTAAATCAATAGCCAGACGAATATCTCCACACTCAAAAAAACCGTCTATTCCATGAAAAGTGTCCAGAGGAGTATCAATAGCTGAATAAAATCTAAACTCTTGGGGATTTTCTAATTTTAATTTTTTTAATAAAGCCTGAAACAAGTCTTTCGCAACTGGTTTAGCTGGATTGTGCGGATCTTGGGCGTAGAATTTTTTAATTAATTCTATAGATTTATTAAATGGTAAATAAACCTTTCCGTCCTGTGTGGACCTTCCAAATTCGTGCAAAAATTTTAGTACGTCTGCGCTTGGGGAAACCGATTGCCCAAAATAATCATGCTCTAAAATTTTTCCTGTATAGCCCCTCTGCTCATGTCCAAAATTTAAACTCATATATTTAATAAATTATTTAATAAACCCAGACTATTCCAAAGGATTTCTTTGTACTTTAAATTTATTTGGCGACTGATAATTTGAGTAAAAAGTTTTTTCAAACCAAATTTCACCATTTTTCCAAACTTGTTGAGTAAGCTTGGTCGATAAAGATCCGTCTGGTGACGCCTTAGTGACATAAGGGCCTAAAACTTTGGTTATGCGGCTATCAGTTGTTCCAAATATTTCAAAATATAAATTATTACCCTCAATTCTAGTTTGGATCATTAAATAATTGGGAGTATTGTTGATAAATTTCAAATCCGGACTGGGTGGATAAATAGTAGCATCAAATCCTTGCGGATCATAATACCTGACAGGAAAAGCGTGCGGATAGCGTTCCGTGATTTGAAGCCCTGCATTTACCGCCGCGCGAAACATCGTTGTCGAAACCTGGCAAAGACCTCCTCCGTAGTCTGGCGAAACCCCTCCATTTTTTATTACAAGCTCTGCTTTCCAGCCATGTTCTTTATCTACATCTCCGAGTATTTTATTAAAAGAAAATTCTTCCCCAGGTTTTATTAAAAGTCCGTTAAATTTTGAAGCGCCCAAAGTTATATTAAATTTGCGGTTTTCGCTGGATCCAAAAAAATTCGATACTCCCTGGCTCAGTCTCGCCGTTAGGCCATATTCTTTTATTTTGTCTTCATCTATGGCCGGTTTTTGATAGTCAAAATAAATTTTAATTTCTGGGGCGTGGTGGTTTAAAGCTTCTGCAATCGAGATGGCGCTTTTATCTACATCTATAGCACGCCCCTCCTGTGGAAGATTAAAGGCCGTTACTTTGTGGTCTTCTACGACCAGCACAGCATCAATCACAGACCTATTAAATCCTATGCCCACTGTATTTAAAAAGGTTTTTATCGTGGAAGTGCTTATTTCCATTTGCAATTTATCTAAGCCAGACTGATCCGGTACAAATTGTATAAAAAATACAGTAGTTGATGTGTCCAACGGCACAATTTCGTCTTGCGCCAGCACTAATAAATACGGTGATTTTTTCAAGATATTTTGAGCCTCATCTTTAGCTTGTGCGAGCCCATCTAAAGTAATCTGGGGACGATCCGTTATTACTATAGTATTTATATCTTTTAACTGAAGCTTTTCAATGTAATTTGCAACAGTTGATATTATCGGTTGTTTGTCCAGCACGTGACCAACGCTTTCTTTTTGGGGCACGAATGAATTCTTCTGCGCGTCATATATCAAGGTAGCGTTCTGAGCCGGCCGTTCAAGGGTAGGGAAGTATTCCAACATTTTTTGATTGAGCGTATCTTTGTTTATGGAATATTTAAAATTTAAATTTTTCTTCACGAAAAACAGTTTAAATTTTTCATATGCCTTTTTATACCACGGTCCACTACGACCAATATCGTAAGCCAAATTTATAGTTTCTGGTAAATTTATTTTCGTGCCAATAGACTCAAGGGTCGTAGATCTTATAGAATCTCCGACAATTATTTTAAGAGAAGTATTTAATAAACTTTCAGAATATGGCTTTAATATATTTTCTGCTTCAGATTTATTTAAACGGGAAAGATTAACGTTTCCCATGTAAATATTTCTAGAAATTTTATTGTTATCCACCCAAAAATTAAAGAAAGTCAAGGTCACTATAGCTGAAACTATGGTGAAATTGCGAAAATGTTTTTTTATATAAAACATAAGTGTTGTGAGTGTTATGAATTCGAATTTTTAAGAGGTAATTTAATCGTTAAAATACCATTTTCCAGTGAAGCGGATATTTTTTTAGGCTCTATGTCTTCCGGGATTTTTATTGATCTAGAAAAACTTCCAAAATAACACTCTTGGTGATAAAAATTTTCCTCAGGTATATTTTCGTGGCGATGTCGCGATCCTTGTACCGTAAGAATGTTCCCTCCAAAAAATATTTCCACATTTTCGGGGCTAACGCCCGCCACTGTGGACTGGACAATAATTTCATTGGTTTTTTTATAAACATCCAACACAAGCTGTCCGTCAATTTCGGTAGGTGCAGACAAATTGCACGATTTTGATTTTTTGTTTTTAAAAAAATTAATCATATTAATTTACTTGAGCAGGGACATCTTGCGTATTTTTTTATAGGCCATATTTATAAAAATAAAAAACACGATAAGCAGTACTATTGAGGCGACAAACCCTAAAATATTTTTTGTGGATAAAATGACATAATTAAACAAAGCGTGCAGTAAAATTGCCTCGATAAAAACTGACACCATCAAAAATAAACGCTTTTGGGGAAAACTGTGCATATTTAGAGCCATGCCGTATCCAACAATGGACGAGCTTAAGGTGTGTAAAAGCGTAGATCCGATAAATCTTGCTGATATCACGCCTATTCCCAAAATTGCCGAATCGGCAAAGGCCGAACTGCTAAAAAATATGTTTTCCGCCGTAGCAAATCCCAAAGCGGCAACCACCATATAAACCATCGCGTCAATTGGCTCATCAAGATCTTTATCTTTAGACATTCTAAACCAAACTACCAGATACTTTACAATTTCTTCGATAGCTGCCATCAAGACCAACAAAACCCACAAAGACACCTTGTCTCCGAAATTATTGAGTATTTTATTTAAAACGCCTTCTGCGACAAGCGCTATGGGCGCTGATAACGCTCCCAATATAAAAACCTGCAAAATTAAACGCTTGGGTTCAGGATGCACATCTTCACGTAAGTAAAACAAAAGCCAGATGATGCCTGGTAAAATTCCAAAAAATATTGATACTATCCAAATCATAAATGTTTATTGGGCTACAGCCCCACACCTAATAAATACTTCAATTAAAGATATTATATTTTTCCGACAAAACATATCTGTATAATAATTATTTATTTTCATATTAGGTGTGGGGCCAATTTTCTATGATTAATGGCAATTTATTTTTTACGGGCATTTTTTGCCAGATCTCCTCCGTTACAAAAGGCATGAATGGATGTAGAAGTTTCATAGAAGTGCCAAGCGCCTCCATTAAAACTTCCTGCGCGGCAGACCTGTCGGCTTCGTTTTCTGAATTTAATCTTGCCTTGGACTCTTCGATTATTCTGTCGGCAAAAGTGTGCCAAAAATAGTGATATGCGGTTTCCGCGGCGTGATTAAAGTCAAAATTGTCCAGATATTTTGTTATTTTTTTAGAAACATTTTTTAATTCCTTAAGATTTTTTTTGTCTTCTGCGGTAAATTTTGGCTTGGTTTTTGTTTCTTTATAATTCATCAAAACAAATCTTGAGGCGTTCCAAATTTTCGTCACAAAATTTCTATAGCCACGGATTTTATCTTCTGAAATTATAGGATCATTTCCAGCAGTGGTGCCGACTATTAAAGCCATGCGCACCGCATCAGTCCCATAAATTTCTGCTACTTCCAGAGGATTTATCACGTTGCCTTTTGATTTGGACATTTTTTGTCTTTCTTTATCCCGCACAAGTCCGTGTAAATAAACCGTTTTAAAAGGCGCTTTGCCGGTCACATATTTTCCGAGCATTATCATTCTAGCTACCCAAAAAAATAAAATGTCCCAACCTGTTTCCATTACATCAGTAGGGTAGAAGTTTTTAAAATCATTCCCAAGTTTTGAGTTTTGAGATTTTAGATTTGAATTTAAGCTACTTTTGTGACCCGTGGTCATTAAAGTAGCGAACGGCCACTGTCCGGAAGAAAACCATGTGTCAAAAACATCTTTTTCCTGTTCCAATTCCGTCCCGTCACAATGCGGGCACTTGGCTGGCGTTTCTCCACTCGTAATAATCGGTGGACAACTTTGAACTTCAAGTTTTAAATTTTGAGATTTGAGATTTGACCTGCCTGCCGGCAGGCAGGGATTTGAGACACAATACCAAACCGGCATCCTAATGCCCCAAACAATCTGGCGGGAGATATTCCAATCGCGTAGATCTT
>CAYHJU010000023.1:0-15462 GCA_964357175.1 uncultured Candidatus Saccharibacteria bacterium | reverse complement strand
AGGTTGGTCCCCAGCTTCGTTTGCAGTACAAAGACCAACCCAGAGGCGAATGGCTCATCATCGCCATGGAACCCATTTCTGACTCGGGTGGCTACCTCGACGTGTTCTACGTGAAGCGCGATGATGACGGTAAGTCGTGGCTCCGTGGCCACTATGGCCACCCAGGCTACTTCTGGTACTCTGACGATCGCTTCGTGTTCGTCTCTCGCAGGTAGCTTCTTGATCCGCCCAAGGCGGACATGTCCGCCTTGGGCGGATTGGTCCCTCACGTTTTGTGGGGGACTTTTTATTTTTGTTTACAAAAAACAAAAACAAGTTTATATTTTAATTAAAGTTTAGCTATTTAAAAAGGAGCAAACGTGGCTTTAAATAAACAGCGCGCCTCGCTCATTTTTGGTGTTTTGGCCATGATCGGTTTGGTTGTGGGAACGTTTTTGCAAGGAGGCTCTTTAGCTCAGAAGCTTCTTTTTTTAATTGGCGCTATAGCTTTAACCGTTTTAGCTTATTTGAATAAGCTAAAAATGTTTATGGTCATCGAGATTGTTGTGAGCTTAAGCGCTATATTGGCTTTTGTGAATATGGCGATGCAATTAAAATATTTAATTTTGATTGGGGCAAGTATTGTCGGCGTTGGCTATCTGATAAAAATTAATTTTTTTAAAGAAGATAAGTGGTGGCCAATTGGCGGGCTGGGATTGCTTTTAATAGCCGCAGGTTTAGCAACAGATGCCACGGCTTATCCGTTTTTATTTAATCTGTTCCTTGGGTTGGGGGGCATTTTTGTGGCCATCTACTCTGCCATCGGATTCTTTTTGTTGAAGGTCAAAATAGCATTAATTTGGCTAATACTTAATATCTTCTTCAGTATTTCTCCCATGATGGCGGTCTTTTCTAAATTGCTCGGCTAAAAGGTTTTAATAAATACGCCCCCGATGCTGTTCGGGGGCTTTTGTTTTATGTCTTTAATTTTGTCTATAAATAATGTATAATTCTAAATAGGTAAAATTATATGAACGAAATAAATCGCGCTAAACTAAAAATTGCCGTTACTCAATCCACGCCATTTGTGATGGAGTCAAGCGGTAAATATTCCGGCTTTGAAATTGAACTATGGGAAGCGATTGCAAAAGAAATCGGAAAAAGTTTTGAGTATGAAAAGCATAATTTTCAAGAACTTATACCTCTTGTTGCTGGCAAAAAAGTCGACATGGCTTTTGCTGCAATTACTATTAATGAAAAGCGTGAGGAAATTGTTGATTTTTCGTATCCCACTTTTAATTCCGGATTACGTATTTTGTTGTCAAAAAACAGAGCAAAAGTAAATGTTGTTAGTACTCTTAAAACATTTTTTCGACAGGGGTATAAACAACTAATAAAACCATTTGTTGTTTTACTTATAATCATTTTTATTTTTGGAAATATTTTATGGTTTGCGGAGCGGAACGCTGGAGTGTTTGAGCCTACATATTTTAATGGTGTTTTTCAGTCAATATGGCTTTCGTTGTCTGCAATTTTAGGTTCTCCAGCTACAATTATGGTATACGGAGTTCATTCGTGGTTAGGACGAATAGTCATTCAACTAGAAAGACTAACCAGTCTAGCCGTCCTAGGATTATTAATTGGGGAAATTACTGCGTTTATTACTACTAGAAAAATACGATTAAACATCGAAAGCCCAAAGGATTTAAAAGAAAAAACAGTTGTAACTGTGGAGGGAACAACGAGCATAGATGCTTTGAAAAGTTTTGGTGCAAATGTTGTGACAGTAATTAAAATAGATCAGGCATATGAAAAACTAAAGAGCGATGAGGTTGATGCTGTTGTTTTTGATGCGCCTGTTCTGGTTTATTATGCGCTTAATGATGGAAATAAATGGGCCGAGACTGTGGGGGAGTTGTTTGATGAACAAGATTATGGTTTTGTGTTGCAAGAACGTAGCACTTTACGGGAAGAAATTAATCGGGCCATTTTAACCATTAAGGAGAACGGATATTATGATGTATTGTATAAAAAATGGTTCGGAGAAACAAAATAAAGCTTTTAATATTAAAAACAAAATCTATGGATGAAACAAATAATCCAAATTCACCCGAACAAATCCAGAAAGGTCAGGGTTCAGAACACTATGAAAAGGAAATCCAAGAGCTAGAAAGGCGTCTGCAGGAAAAGCGGACGGCTTATGAAGAGACGCAACAAAAAGTAGAACACAAAGAAATTTTGGGTGAAGTCATAAAAGAAAGGCTGGAAGATTTGGGTGTGGATGTAAATATTGAAGAAGAAAGCTTGGGCTTGAAGTCTGAAATGACTGGAGCGTCCCATGCCATGAGCGCGCAGGCGCAAGCTCAGCTTCAAAACTTAGTAAACGATTTATTTCAAAATGGCCTAAATCACGCCATAGAAGAGGCTAAAAAATCCGGCAATCCGTATCTTTTGGTTCTTTTTCGCGATGCGTTGGCATTGCATTTTTATCCGGTGCTTGTAGAGCGGGGAATTATAAAAGAAATCTAAAGGTATGAATATTTTTTTGCTCGCATTTTTTCTAATTTTTGTTTTGGCCGTTTTGATAAGTGGTCTTGTTTTTATTTATATTTTAGAAAAAAGAGGCCGTCTTTTTCGTTCCTTAAACATGGAAACGTTTTTAATCACTCTACCAAAAATAGACAAAACCAAAGAGCAGAAAGATTTTAAAGAAACAATCGGAGTAATGGAGCAATTTTTTGCCAATTTGACCACGTTGTCAGATAGTTCGTGGCACAATTTTTTATACGGAGCTCCAAGCATCAGCCTTGAGTTGGTAGTGCCCGCTATGGGAGAAGAAATAATGTTTTACATAAGCGTCCCGAGAAAATTTAGCGATATTTTGGAAAAGCAGGTGCATGGATTTTTTCCGGAGGCATCAGTCGAGTGGACCGAGGAAGTGAATATATTTGCTCAAGACGGCTTTAGCGCCGCGGCTTATTTAAAGCTTCAAAAATCCAATATATTACCCACGCGAACTTACAAAGAACTAAACTCCGATCCCTTGCAGGACCTAACAAACGCCTTGTCAAAATTGGAGGCGGAAGGAGAAGGGGCGAGTGTCCAGCTGGTGATCCGTCCTGTTAAAGGATGGGAAAAGATAGGATTGAAAGTGGCTAAAAAAATGCAGCAAGACGGCATTGATTTTGAAAAGGCAAAAAACGAAGTCTCGGGGTCTTGGATGAAGCTTTTTTCTTTTGGAAAATCCAGCGCTGACAAAAAAGATCAAACATCAAAATCACTGACGCCTTTGCAACAAGAGGCTGTAAAAGCGATAGAAAATAAATCCAGCAAGCTGGGATTTGAGGTGAATGTTCGCTTGGTCTCGTCCGCCAAAAGCGAAGTGCGTGCCAAAGAAATTTTACGGCAAATCATGAGCTCTTTTGCTCAGTTTGCTTCGCCCACCCTCAATTCTTTTCAGGTCAAAGAAGTAGATTCGCGCAGGTCTAAAAACTTTTTCTTTGAATTTGCCTTTCGTCTTTTTAATAAGTCACAAAAAATAATTTTAAATACCGAGGAATTAACGAGCTTGTATCATTTTCCTAATGTTCCCATAGAGACGCCCAAGGTGAGATTTCTCAAAGCGCGCCCATCGGCTCCGCCCGTTAATCTATCAAACGAAGGATTGGTTTTGGGCAAAAATATGTACCGTGGACAGGAATCTCTAATCAGGATAAGCAAAGAAGATCGCAGAAGGCATCTTTATGTCATCGGTCAAACCGGAACGGGCAAATCCAATTTTATCAAAAGTTTAGTTGAACAGGATATTAAAAACGGGGAGGGCGTTTGTGTGGTTGATCCCCATGGCGATCTCGTAGAAACCATTTTAGGCTATGTGCCGCAAAATCGTTTAGACGATGTCATTTACTTTGATCCGGCAAATTTAGCAAGGCCTATGGGTCTAAATCTTTTTGAGTTTGATGAAAAATACCCTGAACAAAAAACCTTTGTCATCAATGAATTTATAAGCATTTTAGATAAATTATATGATTTGCGCCAGACCGGCGGGCCGATATTTGAACAGTATTTCAGAAATGCCGCGCTTTTAATCATGGAAGATTCGGACTCCGGATCGACTTTGATGGAGATACCAAAAGTACTATCGGATGAAAAATTTAGAGCTTATAAATTATCCAAGGCCAAAAATCCTATAGTGAAAGATTTTTGGTTAAAAGAGGCGGAAAAGGCCGGAGGTGAGGCGGCGTTGGCAAATATAGTGCCTTATATCACCAGTAAATTAACGCAATTTTTAGCCAATGATATTATGCGGCCAATGATAGCCCAGCAAAAAAGCTCGTTCAATTTTAGGGAAGTGATGGATCAAAAAAAGATTTTGTTGGTAAACTTAAGCAAGGGTAGAATAGGGGATCTAAACGCCAGTTTGTTGGGTATGATTATTGTGGGTAAAATTTTAGTGGCGGCATTTTCACGCGCGGATATGCCGGAAGAAAAGAGAAATGACTTTTACCTTTATATAGACGAGTTCCAAAATTTCACCACGGATTCAATAGCCCAAATACTTTCCGAGGCAAGAAAATATGGCCTCAGCTTAAATATTGCTCATCAATTTATTAAACAGCTTAAGGACAATATAAAGGATGCGGTTTTTGGCAACGTCGGATCCATTCTGGCTTTCAGAGTCGGTTCGGAAGATGCGGAATTTTTACAAAAACAATTTGAGCCAGTTTTTTCTGCCAGTGATATTGTGAATTTAGACAACTTCAATCTATATGCAAAAATAATGGTCAAAAATCAGGTTTCGCGTCCGTTTAGTATGCTGACCGTGTCGGCTTCTAAGCCCGATCTAAGTTTAGTAGAAAAAATTCGTGAATATTCTTCCTTAAAATATGGCAGACCCAAAGAGGAAGTCGAAAAAGAAATCCTAGAAAGGGCAGCGCGTAGTTTTTAAATATGACAAAAAAAGACCTCATTTTATCTTTAATAGTAGGTGTTATAGTCGCTATATTTGTGCCGATTGTTCTTAACAATTTGGATTTAAAAATTTTAAGTTATAGCTGGACACAGCTTTATGTTGCTTCCTTTGTGATTTTTCCTTTGGGGGCTGTAGCCGCCTTTTTTATAGGAGCGCAACTAAGCAAGTTTTGGCATCCAATATTGCAAATAACAAAATTTGCCGAAGTGGGTATGATGAACACCGTTTTGGATTTTGGCATTCTTAATTCGCTTCTCTTTTTGACGGGTAAAAATTCAGGGTTTTGGGTGTTGCTTTTCAACACAATTTCATTCAGTTTGGCGGTGATAAATAGTTATTTTTGGAGTAAAAATTGGACATTTGAGGGATCTCAAACCAAAAATAACATCTCGCAATTTATGCAATTTGTTTTGGTCACCTTTGTGGGCCTTATATTAAATGATGGAATGATATCTGTTTTTCAATGGATAGGAACGCCCGCCAGTGTTTCGGCCAGCCAATGGGTTAATATATCAAAAATTTTGGCCACAGCTCTGTCCTTGGTGTGGAATTTCTTGGGATATAAGTTGATTGTTTTTAAGAAAAATATCGCAAATCAAACCGGTGCTAATAATGCGTAAAATATAAAAGCAAGTTTTATTTCTCGGACATCAATTATAAAATTTTCTAATAACTTTATTCGAAAAGACGCTCAATTTCCCCAGCGTGGAAATATCGCTTCGCTTCTTCCCTCGCTCCTAATATTAAACTCCGCTAATTGGCGGAGTTTAATATTAGACCGTGCTCGTTCGGTCGAAGAGACTTTTCTTTATAAAATTATTAGAAAATTATTTATCCAAAAAATGTTCGCTAAAAATTACTTTTTATTTAATCTCTGGTAAGCCTACTACTTCGCGTACTAATTTCATTGTTTTGTCAGCTTCTTTTTGCGCTTTTTTTCTGCCAAGTTCTAAGGTTTGAGATAATATTTTTTTCTTGTCTTTTTCTAATTTGATGCGTTTATCTTGTATGGGTTTTAAAAATTCTATAATCTTTTCCGCTAAATCTTTTTTGAAATCTCCGTAGCCTTTGTTTTTAAATTGGTTTTCAATTTGCGCGAAATCTTTTCCCGAAACCAATTTATATATGGTCATTAAATTTGAAATGGCGGGCTTTTCTTTCATGTCAAATTTTATTTCTCTGCCAGAATCTGTTACGGCCGACATTATTTTTTTGCGAATAATTTCTGGCCTATCAAAAATAGCCACATAAGAATCCGCCCCAAGAGATTTGCTCATTTTTTTAGACGGGTCGTTTAAAGACAAAATTTTAGCGCCTTCTTTAGGCAAGATAGTAGCAGGTTCTTTAAATAGCGCTTTATTTTTCGGAAGGGGATAATGTAAATTGAATTTTCTTACCAAAGTTCTGGCCAGTTCAATGTGTTGCTCTTGGTCTTTGCCCACAGGCACTCCGTCGGCTTGATAAAGCAGTATATCCGCCGCTTGCAGTATTGGGTAGGTGAAAAGACCCGCATTTACCGAATCCTTGTGCTGCTGAGATTTTTCTTTAAATTGAGTCATTCGTTCAAGTTCTCCCAAGGGCGTTAAGGTTCCTAAAATCCACGCAAGCTCCGTATGCCCCACAACTTGCGATTGTACAAAAAGAGTGCATTTTTTTGGGTCCAGTCCGACTGCCAGATAATCCAAAATAGCGCTTTCAATATTTTGTTTAAATTGTGCGGAGTTTTGGGGTATGGTCAAGGCGTGCAAATCTACTACCATAAAATAGCAATCATTTTTCTCCATGCCTACCGGCAGGCAGGTTTGCAAATCTAGCCACTGTTTGAGGGCTCCGAAATAATTTCCCAAATGTATTAATCCTGTAGGTTGTATGCCTGAAAGTATTTTCATATTTATGATAATTTTGATCCCGGCAGAACTTTCTTAGATGGTTTAGCTAGTACGGGCTCTCCTTTTTTGCCGTGTGCGGCCAGTAGCATGCCCTCGCTTTCAACGCCCATTAACAAGCGGTGCTCTAAATTGGCAACTACTATGATTTGTTTGCCAATTAAATCTTCCGGCGCATACTCTTTGCCAATGCCGGCCATAATGGCGCGAGGCTTTTCTTCTCCCAAATCAACGCTTAAATGCAAAAGTTTGTCGCTACCTTCTTGGCGCGCGGCTTCGAGTATTGTGCCGGCCCTTAAATCTATTTTTGCAAAATCGCTAAAAGGTATAGTGTCCATAATTTTTATTATAACACGAGCTTACACTTCTATTAAGAAAGGCAATATCATTGGTCGTCTCTCTATTTTTTGAAAGAGAAATTTACCTAAGTCATCGCGGATGTTATCTCTTACATAAGCCACATTTGGTCGTTCTCCCGGGCGAATAGACTTTTCCACGATTTCTTTAATGAGCTTTTTAACCTCCGTCAAAAGCTCTGTAGATTCTTTCATATATACAAATCCGCGCGAAATAATATCTGGATCGTGCCTGACGACGCCCTTTTTAGTGTCGATAATTATAATTGCTACTACCATGCCGTCTTGTGCCAGGATTTGCCTATCGCGCATCACCACATTGTCTATGTCTCCTATGCCAAGACCATCAACCATTACATAGTTGGAGGGTACTTTTTCTTGAGTAACTTTAGCATGGGTTTTCCCGATTTCTACAACCTGCCCATTTTCAGCTATTAGTATATTTTGCTCTGGCATGCCCATGGTTTCTGCCAAATCCGCGTGCGCTCTTAACATATAATATTGACCATGTATGGGCATAAGATATTCTGGATGCATCAAATTTATCATGAGTTTCAAATCGTCCGCTTGAGCGTGTCCTCCGGCGTGAATATCCATCATTTTGTAGTGATAGACTCTGGCGCCTTGTCGGGCTATGATATCACGCAAAAATTGCACCGAACGTTCGTTCCCGGGTATCACAGAAGAAGAAAATATCACGCTGTCACCCTTGGTTATTTTTACAAATCGATGCTCTCTGTTTGCAATACGCATTAAGGCGGCTCGATCTTCTCCTTGAGCGCCAGTACAAACAATAAGTATTTTATTGGGCGGATAATTATCTATTGAGCGTGTGTCTATCAAGGTGCCTTTTTCGGCTTTTATATATTGAAGTTGTTTAGCGAGCTCAACATTCATTTTCATGCCGTATCCTTCAATGGCTACTTTTCTGTCATATTTTTCGGCCAACATTATCAACTGTTGGATGCGCATTATGAGCGAGGAGAAGGTGGCGGCAATTATTTTTCCCTTGGCGACTTTAAATATTTCCTCCAAATTCTCCATAATGGTTTTTTCAGATATTGAATGTCCTGGATTTTCAGCGTTGGTGCTATCGGAAAGCAATACTTTTACTCCTTCTGCTCCAATTTGAGCTATGCGGGCGATATCCGCCGGCTTGTCTCCGATAGGAGTAAAGTCAAATTTAAAATCGCATGTATGCACTATCAATCCCACGGGCGTATGAATAGCCAATCCTACGCTGTCAGGGATATTGTGGTTTACATGAAAGTTTTCAACTTTAAAATTTCCCAGGTCAACAATTTTTTTGTCATCTTTATTAATGACGTGGATTTCCAATTTTGGCACGTGAGGAAACTCATCT
Organism: uncultured Candidatus Saccharibacteria bacterium; assembly: GCA_964357175.1. Classification (GTDB taxonomy): domain Bacteria; phylum Patescibacteriota; class Minisyncoccia; order GWC2-36-17; family CAYHJU01; genus CAYHJU01. The sequence goes on along the minus strand of CAYHJU010000023.1, from coordinate 6,906 downwards.
TGTCTTTTGAGTATTATTCCTCGTGAAAGGGGGGTGGTCCAAATAGGCGGATTGCCCATATCTTCCATGATGTAGGGGATTGCTCCTACGTGGTCCAAGTGCGCGTGAGTTATAAAAAGTCCGCGTATCTTGTCCTTGTTTTCTTTTAAGTAAGAGGTGTTGGGTATTACGTAGTCAATGCCCGGCATGTCTTCTCCAGGAAATCCCAGACCAGCATCAACGATTATTATGTCGTTTTCATATTCAAAGGCGGTCATGTTTCGTCCGACCTCTTCAAGTCCCCCTAAGGGGATAATTCTCAATACATCTGGCCTTTTATGAAAGGCGCCACTCTTTGTTTCTTGGCGGTTTTTGTCGGGAAATCTTTTCAAATTTCTCATTCGGCCCATGTGGCCGCCCGACCTCGATTTAGATTTTGTCGATTTGTTGTACACCATAATATTTTTTTATCTTTACCCCGTTAAATAAAATTTGTCGTTCTATTCAACAAGGATTATTTTTAATTAATACATTCTTCAGCCCATCGCCAAGATTATGTTGAAATATTCAAGGTGACAAATTTTAATTTCAAATTTTATATAAAATTTGAAATTATTTAACAGGGTGAATTGTTAAATGTTTTTTTTAATAATAATTTTGTGTGCCGGCGGTCGGATTTGAACCGACACGAGGTTGCCCTCACATGGCCCTGAACCATGCGCGTCTGCCAATTTCGCCACGCCGGCAAACCTTATCTAAGTTGTTTTTTAAAACCTTCTATCAAATCCACGCTCAGAGGATCAATGTTTTTGTTTTTGGCAATGTAAAAAGATAACCAGTCGCCAAAATTTATCCAATTAAAAATCTTTTCCAAGTTGCTGTCCTCGTTTACTTTCAGGCTTTCAAAAGCGTATTTTTTGCTTTTTAAAAGTTTTTTCATAACTGCAAAACGCATTTTAATTCGAGGATGATCTGATGGATCTTCTAAAAGTATCAAGAAAAATTTAACATCTTGATGACTTTGGGGGAAAGTAAACCCTACCATTTCATTGTGATTGAGTTCGGGTAGGTAGTTGTAGAAAGCGTGAATTTTTGAATTTTCATTTAGTCGGGTTTTGATTTCATGGGCTATAAATTTATTTTCTGTGCTGGAGTATATCAGAGGAACGGCGTGTGATATTTTCTTGGAAATTTTCTTGGCTAGTTTTTCATAAAGCATGGGCCTTAAATCCTTTTGCAGTTTTTGGATTTTTAGTGAAATATCCGGCAACATTTTAGCTTGAGTCAGTATTTTCACTAAACTATTGAATAGATATCCGGCAGAGTTTCTTGGAGGCAAGCCTCCGGGTATTTTAACGTGTGGAATATGGCATGTCTTAGACAAAACTTCCAGCTTGCCTCCAGAACTTACGCATACGATCGGAGCGCCAATTGCTCGCGCCATTTCAAAAGAAGAAAGGGTTTCCTCGGTGTTGCCGGAATATGATAGACACACAAACAAAGAGGTTTTGTCCGCAAAATTGGGCAAGTCGTAATTTCTCCAAACTCGGATATTGTGATTTCTTTTTTCCAAATTGAACCAGCCTTTGAGAATATCGCCTGAAGCGGCTGATCCGCCGACTCCGCAGATAATAACTGAAGAAAACGGGCCCTTGAGATTTTCAAAGTCGCTCAACTTAAAGACGTTTTGAGAAAATTGGCCGGGAAATGATTTAATGATGGACTGGAATTTATTGAATTTTTCCGAGAGTTTTGTTTTTTTTGCCCTTATTTCCATAGTTTGGAAATTTTTAATTTACGTGCTGTATTAATATACCATTCATTTACGTTAGTAAATCTTTCAGAGACGATGTTTAGAGATGCAACATTTATGTTTTTTATAGGTTTGTTTATTGCATAGATGAGCTGAGGACTGAAAAGAAATACGGCTGGCTTATCTTTTTCGAGTTCTTGAGCAAATTGTGAATACAGTTTGGCGCGTGACAAATCGTTAAATTCTGCGCGCGCTTTTTCCAGTAGTTTGTTAGCATTGTCATTTGACCATAAAGACAAATTAAGTCCCGTCTTGCGCGATGAAGAATGCCAGAATAAAAACGGATCAGGATTTAATGATAAAATTTCTCCTACAAGCAACATTTCATAGTTGTGTTGAGGGATGATATTTTGTTGTAGTGACGCTCCGTCTACCACCTCCACATTCAATTTTATGCCAGCCGGGGCCAATTGTTCTGCTATGGAATTTGCCATGTCTTTCAAAGCTGGCCAGTCGGTAGTAGTTAGAGTAAGCTCAAGCGGAGCGCTTTTTGATCCGCTTAATTTCTTTTGATATGTATCACCGGATAATTTCCACCCGTCCTTTTCCAAAATCTGCTTGGCCGCTGAAATATCATACACAGTAGAGCTGGAAGTCTGAACGTCTAGATTCATGAAGGGCATGAAAGGCGAGGATAGGATTATGCCGCTTCCGTTAAAATAATCGTCCAGCAGAGCTTGTTTATTTATGCTTTTTTCGAAAGCTTTTCTTACTGCCAGGTTTTGCAGAATAGGATTTTTTTCAAGATTGAAAAATACCGCGAAATATTCAGGCATATTAATCTTATGGATTTCAGTTTGAGCGGATATGTAGGGTTTTCCTGGGGCGAAAGACATTATTCCGTCAGTAATTCCGAGCTTTAAACTGTTTAGGGCTTCTGGCTCTGAATCAAAAAATTTAAGTGTGATTTTATCTAAAAAAGGTTTTCCTAAAAAGTAGCGTGAATTTGCTGTCAGCGTATAAGAATCCATGCGTCCGGAGCTGGTTTCTGTCAAAGCATCAAAACCAAAAGGTCCGTTGCCGATAGGCTTCTTGTTAGTCTGGTTAGAAAAAAATTCTTGCGGTGGAACGTCCGCCCAGATATGTTCGGGTAGGGGGCTTAGTGTTAAATTGTTTATAAATTGCGCGTAAGGGTTTGGCAGAAGTAGTCTTATCGTGTAGTCGTCAATTTTTTCAGCCACGATATTTCGCCAGGTCGGCTCAAGCGAACTTTTGATTTCTGGATTTTGGATGGCTTGTATAGTAAAAATTACATCGTCTGCTATAAATTTCTCCTTGTCTTGCCACAAAACATCATCCCTTAAATAAATGGTGTAGACTTTATTGTCTTCGCTTTTTGTATAATTTTTTGCTAAATTCGGGGACAATTTACCGGAATCATCTATTTTAAATAAAGGAGCAAACACCAAAGAAACCAAGTCCTGATCTGCTGTATTTGATGTGGCAAAAATAGGATTTACAAATTGCGGCCGTCCCGCTACCGCTTCGGTGTATGTGCCGCCGTGAGCAGGACCGATATCTGATATTGCGATCCAGCCATAATTTAAACTCATCACTCCCGACACGATCACTAAAAATAGTATGATGAAAAACGCTACCCGATTTTTAGGGGTCAGATTTGAAACAAAATCAGTTCCGATCTGGATTTTTTTACCAAACCACAAATCTGTCTTTTTCAAGAAAGATGGTTTTAAGTCCCGATTTTGCTCATCAGTTGCATTTTCTTCTTCAGTTTTTTCGTCCCCTAAAAGATCCATTTTATTTTAAGATAAGGCTGGTCAATGCAGAGGCCAAAAACAATACAGCTAATACTACCGTTGCAATAAACATAAAGCGCTCAATGCCGCGTCTTTGCTGATACGCTTCGCCGGTTCCTCCAAAGAGACCCGATCCACCAGCGCCACGTTGCTGTAGCAGTATGGACATTATAAGCAAGACTGATATAACGATTTGAGACCAAATTAAAATATCGTTCATAATAAAATAATCATTAAAATTAGATAATTAAAGAAAGGCGAAACTTGTATTGATAATACCTTAAAATTTGACAGGGGTCAAATAGAATCTTTTGTCTGAAAGATATCTATTTTTGGTGTTTTTTGTGCCACTCCTGTATATTTTTATGGTTTCCTGAAAGTAAAACTTTTGGCACACAGATGTTTTTTTTGCCCACTTTAAATTTTTCCGGACGAGTGTATTGCGGATATTCAATTTGATTTGTTTTGGAAAAAGATTCTTCTTCAAGGGATTTTTCTTTGATGACCCCCGGCAAAAGGCGCGTTGTGGCGTCCAATATCGTGAGCGCGGGCAATTCTCCGCCTGTCAAAACATATTGCCCTATAGAAATTTCTTCGTCGGCTAAATATTTTGCCACTCTTTCATCAACTCCCTCATAATGTCCGCAGATTAAAATAATCTGCTCCAGCTTAGAAAATTCCCGAGCTTTTTGTTGTGTGAAGAGCTTGCCCTTGGCAGACAAAAGCACTACGGCAGATTTTTTATTTTTTAAACAAATTTTTTTAAGAGCTTTATATATTGGCTCTATTTTTAAAACCATTCCCGCGCCTCCTCCAAACGGACGATCGTCCACTGTTTTATGGCGGTCGTTTGTAAAGTCTCGCAGATTATGGATGCGCACCTCAATATTTTTTTGTTTTTGAGCGCGTTTTATTATGGATTCATTTAAATAAGAATCAAATGCCTTGGGAAAAATTGTTATGATGTCAAATCTCAATTTCTTTTTCATATAAATATAATCTCCGCTAAATAAACTAAAAGCCGCGCAATGAAGCGTGGCTTTTAGTTGTAAAAAATTTAAAATTACAGCTTTAAGTCATTCACCACATCATCTACACCTCTACTTTTGGATGGTTTTCCTTCTACTACGTGAGTGGAACCTTCCGGCTCTTCAATCTTTAAATTGACGCGGGCATTGTTCTTTATTCCAACAATGCGCAAAAGGGTGCGAATAGATTTGGCAGTAGAACCTTCCCGTCCGATAACCTGTCCCATGTCTTTAGTATTTACTTTGAGTGTCAATAAAACACCCATTTCATCGACTTGGCGGCTAACTTTTACATCTTCGGGATTGTCCACTATTGACTTGACCAAGTATTCAACGAATTCCTGATCAGCAAACACTTCATTTTTTGTCATATTTTCTGAATATCTTCTATACGTGAACTTCGACCTTTTACTTTTTAAACACGTGCTTGCGGTTTTGCTCCCGCAATCACACGCTCTGAACTATGACTAAGTATAATCGATAATATCTGTTTTGTCAAGAGTTCGTTATGCGACCGGCGCGCTTTCTTGATTTTCTGCGACTGGAGTCGCCTCCTGAATAGGTGCGGCCTCTTCTACGGGTGTCTCAACTGGCATTTCAGCCTTGACGGCCTCTTCTGTGTGGACGGCCTCTTCTTTGGGCGCCTCGACTTCAGATGGCGTTGCCTCTTCTTCCTTTTTTGGTTCAGCTTCTTCTTTTTTCTCTTCCACTATAGGTGCCTTTGGTTTATATTGCGCAGAAGGAATATATCTTTTAGCGCCTTTTACCACTTCATTTTTTAAAAATAAATTCCAAACAGAATCAGAGGCCTGGGCGCCTTTTGCTATCCAATAAGCTATTCTTTCTTTTTCCAATTTCACTTCTTTAGTTTTGGGATTATAAAAACCAAGCCGCTCCTGCATTTTTCCATGAGGAGAAGTTCTCTTTTCGGTCAAGATTATTCTAAAAGAATGATCGTGTTTTTTTCCTACTAATTGGTATCTAATCATTAACATATGATTGGTAGTTTATCAAAATACATTAGCTTGTCAACCCCGTTAAATCTTAGGAGTGTCATTTTTCATTTTTCACCATTATTTGAGGCGAAGCCGACTATCGTCTCTGATTATTTTATTTGAATAAATTTTGACCCGATATTTAACGGGGTCAATCCCAGTCTGGTTTTATTTAAAACCCAACAATAAAAGAATATAAATTTAAAACTATGGAAAAGAAAACAGGGCCTATTAAAAATATTACAAAAAGCACCAGCACAAAACCAAATCTTTCCAAAGTCTCCATTACACCTCCCATGGAATGGGGAAGTATTAGATACAAAAGCTTAGATCCGTCCAAGGGTGGTATTGGTATTAAATTAAACAGAGCCAATAGTATATTTATAAATGTTATAAGTATTGCCATGGCAAAAAATCCATAGAGTAAAGACCCGCCTATCAGTGTCAGAGCGCTATCATAGTCTCTTGCCAGCACAACAGAATAACCAATTTGTTGTTTAATATTTGTGGCGATAGGTAGAAATCGTGCGATTAATCCGAAAATCAAAGCCACGCTTAAGTTTGTGGCAGGGCCCGCCAATCCCACAAGAGCTGGTCCGACCCTTTGATTGCGCAAATTATTAGGATTATAAGGAACCGGCTTTGCCCAACCGATTATTATTCCCGTTTGCAATAAAAACGTCAGTAATGGCACCACAATAGAGCCCAAAGGATCAATATGTTTTATTGGATTGAGCGTCAAGCGGCCTAAATTTTTGGCAGTGGGATCTCCCAAAAAATTAGCCACCTCTCCATGAGCGACTTCGTGAATGACGATAGAGAATGTCAGAATTAAAAGTTGTAAGATTAAAAATAAGGTTAACATGTGGGTGGTCTTGACTAAATTTTCTGTTCAATTACAATTTATATTGCTTACATTTAATTAGCAAATAGTTATGGCGAATACATGCACAATCTGCGGAAAAGGTTCAATGCTTGCGACACGGCTGGTCCTTCTTCGTGGTCATTATAATCCTACAACAAAAATAAGGAAATACCCAAACTTGCAATGGACGCGCCTTGCAAATGGCAAAAGAATAAAAGCGTGCGCCAAGTGCATCAAGAGAAAGGGCAAGGATTAATTTTAAATTTAAAAAATCTCCCCATTTTAGATGGGGAGATTTTTGTCTTGCAATAAAAGCGTCATCCTGATAAACTTTTTAAAGTGGTTTATTTATAGTTGAGTCCGGGCTGTAGTATAATGGTAGTATGCATCCTTGGGGTGGATGTGACCCGAGTTCGATTCTCGGCAGCCCGACTTGTCCTGCCGTAGCTAGCAAAGGCGGACAAAATTT
>CAYHJU010000022.1:0-16377 GCA_964357175.1 uncultured Candidatus Saccharibacteria bacterium | reverse complement strand
AATATGACCAATGAACATTCTTACGGAATAATTCCTGTTTTCAAAAAGAATAATGATTTTGAATTTTTGCTTGTCCATCACAATATGGGTCATTGGGCGTTCCCCAAAGGACACCCGTTGCTAGGGGAAACCACAGAAGAAACGGCAAAACGAGAGCTTTTTGAAGAGACTGGAATTAAAAATTGCGCGATTTCCAAAGGAATTTCTTTTGAAGAAAAATATATTTTTGAAAAGGGTGGTAAAAAAATCAGTAAGACTGTGACTTATTTACTCGGCTTTATTAAAGATAAAAACACTACCACGCCTCAAAAATTTAAAGAAGAAATTTCTGAAACAAAGTGGGTTGATTACAACGAGGCTTTAAATTTGCTTACATACGACGAGGCCAAGAAAATACTTGAACAAGTGAACGATTATTTAAAATCATTAATATGAACACACGAATTCTCGCTCGAGTGGTAACTTACGACCACGAAGAAAATAAAATTCTTCTTGTAAAAAACAAGGATACTAATTTTTGGTATGCGCCAGGCGGAGGCTGGGAACAAGATAAAGAAAATATTCTAGAATGCGCAAAGAGGGAAGTGAAAGAAGAGGCGGGAATTGATGTCGAAATAGCACGTTTGCTGTATGTCCAAGAATTTCATGCAACTGAAGATACTATCTTTTTCGAAACTTTTTGGCTGGCAAGGCCTACTGGTGATAAGAGTATAAACGAGCTCCATATTGATTTGGATCCCAATGGAGCAGTAGAAAAAGCCCAATGGTTTGCTCAATCTGAGTTGCAAGATCTTAAGGTTTTTCCCAAAAGATTAAAAAATACATTCTGGGAGAATGTTGATGGTGTTATTAAAGGTGAAGATCCTTTTATCGGCGTTAGTTAAATAGGGCAATAAAAAATCCGAGAAAACACGAGAAAAAAGTAAAGATAAATGCGAAACGAAAAATTATCCAAAAAATTAAAACCCAAGACTAATAAATTTAAGAGGTTGTCCATACAAGAGGTGTTTTTTATATAATATAAAATAGCAGTTGTTTTTTAATAAAATATATGCGACAAGCAAAATTATATTTTTCAAGCGCAGAAGAAGAGGTTGTTCGTTGGTGGGATCCAGAGAGCAGTATTACCGAGGCAACCTATAAACATGGATTGGAAGAAGTTATTAAGCGAATGTTGCAATATCCGAACATTAAATTTGTACTTGATGCGGCATGCGGTAAGGGAAGAATAACAAAAAAACTATCTCAGCATTATCTGGTTACGGCCGTAGATATATCGGAGCAGATGATAAAGCGGGTTCGAAATCTTGAACTTCAAAATGTTTGTATTGAAAAAGCAGATGTTGAACGCTTGCCGTTTCCCAACGAAACTTTTGATGCCGTGGTCTGTCTTGAGGCATTAGTCCACTTTGATCACTTGGAAAATGTTTTTTTAGAGTTTAATAGAGTATTAAAACCCGGCGGCATCTTGATTGTGGATTTTGATAATAAATATGGCTTAATCAGGATTCTAAAGAATTTTTTTGATTATTTTTTTAAGAAATTTGATAGTGCATATCGAAATGAAAGAGAGTGGCGCATGAATATTTTTACGACACTAACCAAAGGTGAGGTCATTTCTTTGATTAAGAAATGCAATTTTAAAATTCGCGACAAATTTTTTATCGGAGTCACCATGCCGTTTAAGCTCAAAAACAATATTATTATCTCACCAAAATTATTTTCTTTAATTAAACCATTAAATAGCGTTTTAGAAAAAGTTCCATTATTTAATCGTTTGGCAACATATATCTACTTGGTATGTCAAAAATAAAAAGAATTATTATTGGTGTTCCGGCAAGGAACGAAGAATTAACTATAACAGAAAATCTTGGCTCCATTCGACAATCAATGCTCTATAGTGGTAGGGCTGAAATGGTGCTTGTTGTTTGTATAAATGGTTGTAAGGACAGAACATTAATTTTAGCAAAATCTTTTCAAGAAAAGCACCAGGATATTAAATGTGAAATCATCCAAAGTGGCGAAGGGCTTGTTAATGCCCAGAGAGAGGTCGGCAAAAAATATCCAGCAGATGTTTATATATTTCCGGATGCAGATAGCACAATAGATGAAAAATCAATCGAGCTTCTTTTATTACACCTAGAGAATCATCCTGAGTGTATTGTCGCTTACGCCAAAACTATCACATTGGAGAATCGGCATAATAAATCTATTTTTCAGAAAATTGGCTTGTTGTATGATTCTCAAAAAATTTTGACTCCGCGATATTATTTTCATGGACGACTATTCGCTACAAAAGAATGGTTTTTTCCTGAAAACAAAGAGATTTTGGGTAGAGCGATGAAGAATAGTTATACGCGAGAATTGCTTAAATATTCTGAGAAAAATATTTTCCTTTATGCTGACGATGTTTTTATGTCCAGTTATATCCTAGATAAGTATGGTCAAAGGGCAATAAAACAAATTGAAGATGCACACTGCTTTTCCTACACCGTAGGTTCATTTCGTGATTGGCTCAGTACTTATCGCCGAAGAAATATTGAAATGGAAAAAATGTACCGTTGGTTTCCCGAATACAATTATCTTTGGCCGTTACTTAATAGAAAAACAGACTGGCAAAAATGGTTGAAAGCTTCATTAGTTGATCAGTTGCGATGGGTAATTTTTTTATCTATGAAGATGATTTTTTATGTGTATCTTAATATAGAATTGCTGCTTGTGAAATTTAATTCATTTAAACCAAGGGGACAATGGCAGGTTACTGCCACTACAAAAAATGAAATACATCAATAAGCTTATTTTATTTGATATTGATGGTACGCTTACGGTCAAAGATCGAAACGTATCATTAATCCATCTTAAAAAAATAATCGGTCTGTATAAGGCCAGAGGAGCTTTATTTGGTATTAATACCAATAGACCAATTAAAGATGCTTTGCCATTGTATCGGGCACTTAAGCTTAATGGTCCGATTATTGTTGAAGATGGCGCTTATTACAAATTAAATATGTCGAAGCCCTCAAAAATTGCAGTAAAAGGAACACCGAAACTTAACAGACAAATAATTAATTTCTTGCGAAATTGGTCAAAAACAAGAATTGGTCGCAAGTTTACTTTTAAGGCGAGTGGCAACAAGGCCCATCTTTCAAACAAACGCATTCCTGCTCTGATATTAATTACTCCCCAGAGGATTTTTACAGCGAGCATATACGTAAGGATTCAAGGTAAAAAAAATACCAAAGCTTTGCAAGTAATATATGAATTACTTCAAAAAAAATTTCAAAATAAGCTTAAACTAGCATTTTTTAAAAAAAATCTATTGCAGGGTAAAATTCTTGTTGGTAATTTGAAAACAAGTCGCCTAAATACTCTTCGGCAGATTGGTTGTAAATTTTTTAAATTCCGTGATATGCTATTAATCAGCGACGATGAATGCGTGCCACGTGTGGTGTCTAATTCCAAAATTCATTTTGCTTCTGTTTGTAATGGAGTGGCGGAATACAAAAAGCGCTGTACATATGTGGCAAATCAAAATGGGGCAAAGGGAATCATTTGGATTGTAAAAAAATTTTTAGAATCGTGATTTTGTATAAATATGGATATAGAAAGATTAAAAAATGCACCGGAAATAAAAGAGGTAATTCCAAAACACGAGATTGCCTTTGCTTTTGTTAAACCGGATTTTCTGGAAGACCTGCCGGTAATTGAAACTATTTTATTAGAACATGGTCTAGAGGTTATATACCGCGACAGGATCCATTTAAATGAAATGGCCGTGGATAGTATTTATAAAGAAAGCAAAAATGAGCACTTTTATAACGCAATGAAAAAATATCTTACTACACATGAAGTGATTGTTTTGATGGTTGGAGGTAAAGGTTTGGAGGCGCAACAGGTTCTTCTGAGTTTAAAAAAAACAGGTGGCAAGAATGGTGTTATTCGAGAACGGCTACAAAAAGAACCCGCCGTGAAGCAGGAGGACATAAAATTATGGGAAAGAAGGGAGCATCCTGATCAAGACGAAGTTTCTATTCTTCTTACTCAAAGAAATGTAATTCATACCGCTGATTCCACTGAAGAAGCCTTGGTTAGCTTAAAGTTAATTTTTGGTGATAAATTTGAGGATATGAAGAAAAAAGGCAATTTTCCTGCAGAGCTGTGGGAGATTTTTAAAGAAGACAACGCCACCACTGTTCCATAGGTTTTGTCGTAACCAAAAAATAATTATATCTGATAATTTAAGTTATTAAATATTTTAATATAATATATATGAATCAAAAGGAAACTTTGGTATTTGATGGCAGGGAAGTTTTTTTAGAATGGACTGAATCAGAATCTATTCCGGAGAATATTAAAATTTCGCAGGTTGTGGGGTACTGCTTCGATGATATTGGCAAGATATTAATTATTAAAAATAAAAGAGGGTGGGGCTTCCCTGGGGGTCATCCAGAATTAGGAGAGGGGCCCGAAGATGCTTTGAGCAGAGAGGTGACTGAAGAGGCTTGTGTTACTTTAAAAAAACCAAGGCTTATAGGATATATGGAAGTGAAAGATCCACAAAATGAATCTATCGAAGGTGCTCATTATATTCAATTAAGATACTTGGCAAAAATTGAAACTGTCAATGAGTTTAAAAAGGAATTTGAAACTTCAGAGAGAGATTTTGTTGACGTTGATTCATTACCTCAATATATATCATGGATTAATTCTCCGACTGGAAAAGGACAAATGGAGACATTGGCAAGACATATTGCAGGAAAATAAAATATTCAAATGAAAATAGCCATCTATCAACCTCGAGTAAGTTATTATATTGGCGGAGGTGAGGTTATTCCACTTGAGCATGCTCATTTTTTGTCTTTGCGAGGTCATAGTGTGACATTAGTTACAACCCGAGCTCCATTTATTAAGGAAAGTGAATATTTTAAAAATTTTTGCGTTGAAAATAAAGATGTTCGAATAGTTTATATTGATGTGCCGAAATACTTATCTTGGATATATCATATGACACCAGGCACCAATTGGCGTCGGTGGCATTTAGAAAGTTTGCGTGTTGGACAACTAGCTTTTAAATATTTCCTTAAACATAAATTTGATTTGGTGGCCGTTCATAATGTTTTGGATATAATCAGTTTGCCAGGAGAACAAAAATCTATCATGCATCTTCACGGCTACCCTTCTTATATAGACCCAATTTATGAGGCCTGTCTTTCTCTTCCAGATCGTCTTGTTGCGGTATCGAAATATATTAAAAATCAGTGGCAATCTAAGATAAAATTAAGTAAATGTAATTTAGCCACAAATGGTGTTCGCTCTAATTATTTCAGACCTAATCCAAATTTAGTAAAGAAGTTTGATGTTTTATATATTGGTCGTCTCGTGCCAATCAAGGGCTTGAATTATCTTATCGAAGCTATAGACAAAGCGTGTGAACAAATTCCCGATCTACGAATTGTTATTGCTGGCACTGGTCCAGAGGAAGCAACATTAAAAGCGTTGACCAGAAAATTAGGACTTTCTAATCAGATTAAATTTGCTGGCTATGTTAATTCGTCAGAACTTTCTGATTTTTATAATTCGGCACGCATGGCAGTTTTTCCATCTTATGATAGGGAGGGAATACTAACCACAATGCTTGAGGCGGCTTCTTGCGGAGTGCCTATTATTACCACAACCGCTTGTAGTATGAAAGAATTTTTACATCACAATAAAAATGGGTTGCTTGTGCAACCCAAAAATAGCGCTCATCTTGCGCAAGCCATTCTAAAATTGTATCACAGTGAAAAATTGCAGCGCCGCCTTGGAATGGCGGCCAGGAAGAGTGTTGTAAATGGATGGGATTGGAATAAAAAAATTAAAATTTTAGAAAAAATATATGAACAAGTACTGCATAACAATTGATTCTGCTGGGGCCAAAGTTTTGGTAACGTCAACGGACTCTAATATAATAAAAAAACTAGAACAATCTGAGTTTTTGCAAAGATATGTACCAAATTGTAAAATATTACATGACTCAGTGTCTGCTGTGGCCAATATCATACTTAAAACTGGAAAACCCGATTTTTTTCTAAAATATCCTAAAGCAAAATACACCAATATTTTTTATGAAGATAAAGATATTGTCTCTTTGATAGAATTTTTACTTGAAGGCGTTCGACAAGAAGCTGGTATCTATTGTTTGCATTCTTCTAGCGCTGTCATAAACGGGAGAAATATTATTTTTTGGGGCAATGCGAGTGGAATGGGCAAAACACGATTGGCACTTACTCTTAGTGAAAAATTTGGCGCTCAGATGTATTCTGATGAAAAAACCTTATTAAATCTTCAAGAAAACGTTACCGTTGGAGGCATAGCTTCAATTTATTTATCAAAACCTTATCTTCAAGACAAATTTGGTAATGCTGATTTTTATGACTTTATACAACCCGGAAAGTCTTTTCCTGTGGGTTTTTTTGTTTACCCTCATATTGATGAAGATAGTAAATCAATCCATATTGAGCGCTGGGGCGCAAATAAGTTTAGCTGGCACTTATATGAGGAATTATCTAGAAAAATACGAGGCACGTCTCGAAGAATATTTAATAACACTTTGCCGGTATCTTCTATAGATTCTATATCAATTGCCACGCAAAGATCTTTGGCGGTAGAGGATTATGCAAAATCAACCCCCTGCTATTATATGAGGGGTAGCGAAGCTTTAATTTGTGAAAATATTGTGAAATTGTGCGACAAATAAATTTATTTAATGAAATAAAAAAAGCTATTCAATCTTTGTCCGGGGATAAATTAGTTGTGATTCCGCAAGAAATGAATGATATTTCAGACGAAGAAATCAGAAATCAAACTAATTTTCAAGAACAATTTTTTAAATCGGTAATAATAAGACCCTAATATTTCTATGAACACACGAATTCTCGCTCGAGTGGTAACTTACGACCACGAAGAAAATTAAATACCATTTTAATTCTTTTCGCTTGCATGTCTGCCCGCGACGGTGCCAGTGGTCCAGCAGAGCTGAAAACTATAACCACCGGTGGGGCGGACAATATTTAAGATGTCGCCGGTGAGGTAGAGGTTTGGTATTTTACGAGAGCGCATGGTTTTAAAATCAACTTCTTCTAGGGCAATACCGCCACTGGTGATGATTGCCTTCTTGAGTCCTAATGTGCCTGTGACGTGTAGTGGAAGGGTCTTGATGAGTTGGACGAGTTTGAGGCGCGCCTCACGGCTGATACTGTGACAAGGCATTTCGGGATCAATGCTTGCGAGTTCGCCGAGTGTTTGCACAATAGCCGTTGGCAATAACTTGGTGTCAATATTTTTGAATTTCTTATTTATCTCGCCCTTGAACGTTTCCAGGATGGCCGCGTCAATTTGTTTGTGGTCTAGGGCGGGGAGTAAATCGGCGACGAGAGTGACGGCGCCATATTCCAAGTGCTCCCGAATCTCATTGCTCATATTTAAAACGACCGGACCACTGATGCCAAAGTGAGTGAAAAGAAGCTTGCCTTTGTGTGTGCTCTGTCGAGTATTGTTTTGAAAGAGAGCGAGTCTTACCAGCGGTAGACTGACGCCTTGGAGATTTTTAATCCAAGGATCGCTCAACGTGACTGGAACGAGCGCTGGCGCACTATCAATAATTGTGTGACCGAGTGCTTTGAGCCACTCAAAGCCGTCACCGGTTGAACCGGTCTCGGGGCGTGATTTACCACCCGTGGCGAGAATAAACGACTTGCCGTTAATAATGTCGTCGTTGGTCAGGTGAACACTACTAATCGTGCCATCATCATTCACGACGAAGTTTTTAACGGGGGAGTTGGTCATGATGACCACACCGCCATCTTTCATGTGGCTGTCGAGCGCGTCTAATACCGATTGGGCCTTGTCACTGACAGGGAACACACGAAGCTCATTTTCGATTTTGGTCGGCACGTTATGTTTATGAAAAAAATCGAGCGTGTTCTGGACGCCCCATTGTGAAAAGGCAGAAAAAAGAAACTTGCCGGCGACGCCATATTTTTCCAAGAGCTTACGAGTATCCATTTCGGCATTGGTGAGATTGCATCGACCTCCGCCGGAGATGAGAAGCTTTGTGCCAAGGTTAGGATTTTTTTCAATAAGAATAACCCGCGAGCCGCTTTGCGCTGCCATTCCTGCCGCCATCATTCCTGCTGGTCCGCCACCGATGACGACGACATCCCAGACATATTGATTGTCCAAGTTTAGTGGATGGTTCATATGGTGATTACTATATCATGTTTGCCGAGATGAATAAACGTGTTATAGTAGTTCTCACTATGGCAGGAGAATCAATAATTAGATTTGAGAAGGCGTCATTTGAATACGGGCACAACAAGCCCATCCTCGAAGAGGTGGGTTTTTCGGTTCGTCGGGGAATGAAAATGGCCATCATGGGCCAAAACGGAGCGGGTAAGAGTACTATTTTTCAACTCATCACGGGCGCACTTAAACCGGAATCCGGAACTGTTAGTTTGGTGCCCCATCTGACGATTGCGATTGCTCGCCAAGTTATCTCGCGTGACCAGCTTGATCTAACAGTTCGTGAATTTTTTGCCTCTTACGCTAAGGCTTCGGGAGGCCAAGCTAAAGTGTGGGACATTGATCCACGCATTGACGCCGTTTTAGAGGTGGTCAATTTGAATGCGCCACATAACCGCATCATTCGTTCGTTCTCTGGTGGTCAGCAGGCGCGTCTTCTCTTGGCCTCGGCCTTGATCCAAGATGCCGATGTCTTACTACTCGATGAACCAACCAACAATCTCGACAAGGCTGGCATTACTCATCTTCGTCAGTTTTTAATTAATTATAAAAAAACATGCATCGTCATTTCGCATGACGCTGATTTTTTGAATGCTTTTACTCGGGGCGTGTTGTATTTGGATATACGGACCAAAAAAGTTGAACAGTATCAAGGTAATTATTTGAATGTAGTTGAACAAATTGTGGCGCGTATTGAAAAAGAAAATAGCGCTAACGCCCGGTTGGCCAAAGAGGCGATTGAAAAAAAAGAAAAAGCCAACTTCTTTGCCATGAAAGGTGGACGCTTGAGATTGCTCGCGAAGAAGATGCGCGAAGATGCCGAAGAGATGGAAGAGGCTCGGGTTGATGTTCGTAAAGAAGACAAAACGATTCGCCAGTTTACGATTCCGGTCCAAAAAGATTTACACGGCGACATTGTTGTATTGTCATCGGTTGGTGTTATCAAGGGTCATAAATCGGTTCAGAAAAAAGTAAACATTTCGCTCAAGAAAAATTGCCATCTTTTGTTGGCTGGTCCCAATGGCATTGGCAAAAGCACCCTGCTTGAAGCTCTCGCTTCAGGTGAGACCAAAGGTCTGTCTGCGCATGTAAGCGCGAAGATTGCCGAGGGTGTCACTATCGGCTACTATCGCCAAGATTTTTCAACGTTAAATTTCGAAGACACAGTCTATGAATCGCTTCACTCTGTGACGAGAGATCTTGGTGAGGAGGAAATTCGCTCAATTGCGGCCGGGTTTTTGATTGGTGGTGACGTCATCAAAACAAAAATTGGCAGTCTCTCTGAGGGTCAAAAAGGATTAGTTGCGTTTGCCCGATTGGTAATACAACGGCCGGGATTATTGATTCTTGATGAGCCAACAAATCATATCAATTTTCGCCATTTGCCAGTTATTGCCAAGGCTTTAGATCAATATCAGGGCGCAATGATTCTTGTGAGTCATGTTCCTGAATTCGTAAGCCAGATTCGTATTGATGAAACGCTAGACCTGGGGGCTTAGAATCGCTAATATATATACATGAATAAAAATACTATTATTTTTTTAGCGATTGCGGTAATGGCTCTAATTGCTGTTTTGGTGGGAGCGTTAATTTGGCCTAGTGATGGTCAAAATCAAACGGCTCAATCGCAACCTGCTCAGGGAGCGTCTTTAGAAAAATTGCCCAGCCCAAAACTTGAAGCATCTGTTACCTTGAAACCACCAACACCAACTAACCCAAAAACGGAGTATGTATTAATGAGTGTTCCATTTACCGCTCAAGCGCCACTGGGAAATTGGGGCGATTTGCGCCAAGAGGATGGGTGTGAAGAAGCTTCGGCGTTGATGGCAATGTATTGGGTCTATGACAAAATATTTTCTAATCCTATCGACACAGAAAAAGAGATTATTGCTATTTCGGATTATGAATTAAAAATGTATGGCGTTTATGAGGACACTTCGGCAGAGGACACTGCTAAAAGAATTTTTGGAGGATATTTTCACTACAACAATATAGCGGTGCGCCATAATATTAGTTCAGATGATATTAAAAGCGAGCTTTTAAAGGGCAATCTCGTAATTGTGCCTGTTAACGGTCAAAAATTAAGAAATCCTTATTATCAACAGCCTGGTCCGCTACATCACAATATCGTCATCAAAGGATATGATCCTGCCACCAAAGAATTCATCACCAATGATCCAGGGACGCGGCATGGAGAATCTTATAAATACGCCGAATCAGTACTAATAGACGCTTTGCAAGATTATTCGACATCAAGCCAGGCCTCCGTTTCTTATAAAACCACCTCCATGATTATTGTTTCTAAAAAATAGATCTATAAAAGTGTTAATCTATGCAAAAAACAACCATAATATGCTTGCCAGGGCTTGGCGGACACAAAACCAGTTTTCAGGGATATGAAAAACTTCATTTATTATGAATAAAAAAAATTTAATAATTTTTTATACCATTTTAATATTGTTGGGGGTATGTTTTTTTGTGGCGGTCAAATCGGGCTTAATTTCCAAATGGAAAAATCCACCAGCTCAAGAAATCCAGATTCTCAAGGTGTTTTTTAACAATAGTAAACTTGACCCTCAAGTATCTTGCAATAGGGTTTTTCCGGTTGAAAGGGAAGTCGAAAAGACCCAGGCTCCCGCAAGAAAGGCGCTGGAAATGCTCCTTTTGGGACCTACTAAAAACGAGAAACAAAATGGTTATTTTACTACGATAAGTCCGGGCGTAAAAATACAATCTTTGGCGATAGAACAGGGAATTGCCAAGGTAGATTTTAACGAAACGCTTGAGTTTCAAGTTGGCGGATCGTGCAGATTAGCCGCTATAAGAGCGGAAATTACTCAGACCCTAGAGCAATTTTCAACAGTAAATAATGTTATAATATCCATAAATGGCAAAACAGAAGACATTTTACAACCATAAATTAAAAATTTATTCATATGCAAGAAATTAAAGAAAATTTACAAAGAACAAAAGGAGTGTTTTATGAGAAATTAAATACGTTTTTATTGGCCGGTTTCAGCTTTGTGGCGGGACTGGCGTGGAATGATGCAATCCAGGCCCTTTTTGGTTATGTGTGGCCGGAAAAAGCGGGGTCATCAATCGTGGCAAAATTTATTTATGCGGTGTTTATTACTTTATCGTTAACTTTAGCGTCTATTTACATAAGCAAGTATCAGGAAAAAACTCAATAGAAATAAAATAAAACCCCGTCGCGTTTAACGCGACGGGGTTTTAAATCAATTCTGAAACTTTAATTCTATCTTTCGTTCATGTCGCCACGAACTTTGTTCAGAAATTCAGCTGCCGCTTCTTTGCCACCCAAACCGAAGGCCAAACCAACGGCCAACGCTAAGGTGTACATAAGTCCGGAGAAGAATGTTTGCACAAGTCCCGGAGCAACGCTCAATTGTTCAAGCACTGCCAAGACGGCAAAAATCAATACAGCCCATTTGGTCATCATGCCCAAAAAGCTTCCTGATTTTAGTCCAGAGGCGTCAACAGACGCTTTGACTAATCTCTGCAAGAAAGAAGAGATAACTACCGCGGCCAACATTATGACCACAGCGATTATGATATTTGGTACATACATCAAGACTGATTTTAAGAAATCAGAAACTTGTGACAGTCCCAAAATGTCGGTTGCTGTCAATAAAAATACCAAGATCAAAAACCACTTTACTAATTCGCCTAAAAATTTTCCAGAGTCTAGGCGCATATTGGCTCGGGACATTAATCTGTCCAATCCCAATTTTGCCAAGGCGACATCCAATTTAACAGTCCGGATTAATTTTTCTATTAAGCGACCGATAGTGGCGGCTATTATCCAACCAACGAGAAAGATAATAACAGCGCCCAAAAGCACTGGGAGGTAGCTTAAAAAGCCAGCCCAAATTTGCATGAAAGAATCATTCAAAGTGCCAAGCCATGTAGAAGTGTACATAGTATTTATCCAGTTTTTTAAAAACTTAAAAAGTTCTTGAAAAACTGATTTTATTTATTTACCCTGTTAAATGCCGCTTCGCGGCAATCCCGCTTTGCGGGATTATTTAACGGGGTGAATTAATTTATTAATTATTTTTCATAATGCGAGAACAAAGCATCGACCATTCCCACATTTTAAATGCAATACATACATTATAGCATAAATGGGGAAAAATAACACAAGGGGGGAAAATAGTACCCCCACCGACACTTCGGAGCCAGATGTTTCGCTCAAAGAATTTCGGGTTCGCCTCAATTCAGGAGCCAAACTCGCCCCACTCCTTTGGGTAATATGTCAAAGGAGTGGGGCTCAAACAGGTGTCTCCTGTCCCGCCCTTTTGGTTTAACGCCAAAAGGGCGGGACCATCTCGGCTCTCCGCCAGCTGGCGGAGCGAAATTCTATTTTCGCTTACAAATGTCTCCTCAGTATCAGTGGTGGCACAAGGAGGAGGGAGAAGGACAAGAGTATAGCGGATGGTTTTTTAAAACAACAGTCGCGTCAGTTTGTCGAAGAGATCATTCTTGCTCACAAATGTCTCCCCGGCATTCACAGGAGCATAAAAAAGAGGGGGGAAAATTAAAACAATACAAAAAGGACCATGCCCGTTTGGCCAAAGAGATAATCGTTGCGAGGATTTATTCTGTAAAATATGAACGATCGTCAGTGTTTTGCAGAATAAATTTAATCTAAAAAATTTCTTAGCAAGGGCAAAAAAGTAGGGATATTGATTAAGTGTGAACATTTGATAATATTATAAAAGTTACTAAATCGGGGCGCGTCACCCTGCATAATAATTTCTAGGGCGTGTAGCTCAGTGGTAGAGCACTTCACTGATAATGAAGTGGCCGGAGGTTCGATCCCTCCCACGCCCACCAATTTGACTTATTTTTATCCGCTTGATATTATTATGGTATAGGAATAAAAAATATGCGTAAAATTGATTTAAAAAATATAGTTTGGAAAGAGGGGAAATATTACGTCGCCCAGTGTTTGAATGTAGACGTTTCCAGCTTTGGTAGGACTAAAAAAGAAGCGCTGGCCGCCTTAGATGAAGCATTAGAGTTGTATTTTGAAGATATAAAAGCTCCAAAGATAACAAAGATTGAAAAGCCGGAACTTGTGAAGATGTCAATTTGCCATGCCTAAACTCCACTTATCTGCCGAAATCATCAAAGTCCTTCAGAAAAAGGGCTTTGTTTATATTTCCCAGAAAGGTAGCCATGTTAAATTTAGAAAAACTGGCAGTCCGACCCAGACTGTAATCGTTCCGGCTGGGAAGAAAGAAATTCCCTTCGGAACTTTTAAATCAATTTTGCGCCAAGCTAATTTAACCGAAGATGACTTTAAGTAAAAAACAATGGATCTCTGGCCTGTCCGCCTGGGGCGGATTCGGATCCAGGTGCGCCCACTGACAATTAACGTTCTAAAAAGAACAATAAAAATTCTTAAGGTGAGCACTGATGATTTAATAAACTAACATCATGACCACGATACTTGGAAAACATAAAAACTGGAACTCGGAAGCTAAATGCGACAATTGCAAGAAACTAATCGGAGCTAATGATCATTGGAACATAGAAAAAACTCCCTTCTTTAACTTTAACCAAAAAAATTTACTTTTCTTTTGTGAAGAATGTTATGCAAAAGAATATGGAATTTACCAAAATGAGGAGGTTGAAAAATCTACACCGAATGATTATGTTGAATATTCAAAATTGGCAGCTACTGATCGTAATTTGATATTATTCCAAATTTTTTCTAAAGAATTTTGGGATAAGATCAAAACAGAAGAAAAAGAAATTCTATTTTTATTTGATTTTCTCCTTG
This sequence comes from uncultured Candidatus Saccharibacteria bacterium, assembly GCA_964357175.1. Classification (GTDB taxonomy): domain Bacteria; phylum Patescibacteriota; class Minisyncoccia; order GWC2-36-17; family CAYHJU01; genus CAYHJU01. The sequence continues at coordinate 2,288 of CAYHJU010000022.1, read as the reverse complement.
ATGGCAATACTAACCTATCCTCACTATCACAAAATAAAATACCAGAAGAGAAATTTATGAAAATTATTGATCAGATAGATGAATATACACAAGATGTGGAAAAGGGAAGTTTTTCAGATAGATTTAAAGTAGAGAAAGCCTCTATAAAAGGCGAGAGTGTTCTTTTTTATGATAGTACTTTTTTAAAAAGACAATCAAAAATTATCCACGGAGAATTATTAATTTTGGGTTTCAAAATGCTAAGCGCCTTAACAAATGAAAGAAGAAAAGAATTGTCAGAAAAAATTGTCGTGAATGATTTCGCAAATAAAGAACTTCAAAAGAATCTCACGATATGGGCAGACATCACAACAACGGCACTACTTGAAGAAGAGGGCGTATTTAAAAAAACTATCTATCCGACCATGTCTTCTATGGTTGTAAGAAAACTTGGATTGTTAAAATATTTACATTGGCTGAGAAAATTTCAAACAAACTCAAACTTAACAAGATTAGCAGAAACTTTTTATCCATTATTACTACAGTTTAAATAAAAACTATAATTATAAAGAACCTTTTATCTTATGGGATTTTTATCTAAAATTTTTGGGACGGATTTTGAAACTCAAAAGAAATCCGTATTTGAGGAAATAGAGCGACAATGTCAACATGATGCTCAGAAAATGAGTCTAGCAAAAGCCACGTGGCTTTCAATGAGGGGAAATAATCTTGCAAATCATCGCAATTTTGAACAAGCGCTAAAGGATTTTAAAGAGGCTTTAGAGTTTGAGCCAAGTCGTGTCTCGACGCTTGTTTCTTTAGGTGGTGTTTATACGGATAAGGGAATGCACAAAGAGGCAATTGTTATTTTAGAAAAGGCCGAGAGCCTTTTAAAGCCTGTTGATGATTCCATGTATAATATAACAAGTCATAACTTGTATTATACACTTGGCCACGCATATTTTTTCATAGACAATAAAGAAAAAGCTGTTCAATGCCTCATCAGATCTTTAGAGGCTGTAGAGAAACAAAGAATATTAAGAGAGCGGGGCTTGATTGCTGAAGAAGAGTGGAAAAAAGAGCAAAGAATGTTCGCTCCAATGATTAAAAATACTAAGTGGTTACTTGCGAGAATAAGATTATAATGTTTATTTATGCCATTAACACAGAACGAACAGTTAAAACGGAGTTAAAATTTGATTTATGTCATACTTTTTATCTGATCAAATATGGTTTCCGGCATTTGAACTTTTCCTTACCGGAATTACCTTATTCGCTTTTCTGAAAGTAAAAATGTTTAGAGAACAAAGTCCTATTAGTGGTGTTTCGCGTGGAGGAACAAGTAGGGAATTATTTTTGAGAGTTACGAGTGCAGTTATGACATTTATTACTACTGTTATTTTTAGTATCACCACATTTCCCGAAGACGGACTAGTTCTGCTTTACATATTGAATTTAATTTGTGTTTTATATCTTTGTCTTATGAATGGTTGGTCAACTAACAAAATTATTGGTTTTGTAATCAAATTTGAGAACCATAATTTTAATCCTCATGGACAGTGATTTACCACCATTGCACCATTGTCCGAGCGTTTGAATCCCCCATGATTTTATAAAGAAAGGCTCTTCGGTGAACTTAGGACAAGTCTCTTCTGCCAAGCGAGCGCGACTGTTGTTTCGAAAAACCATCCGCAGGAAAATTTGCTTGGTATTTAAAACGAACCTATTTTATTAGGTTCGTTTTAAATAAATTTTCCGAGGACGTGATGAAATCGCTCGCAGGAAGCGATTGAGTGTGTTTTGAGAAATAACAGTCGCGCGAAGATATTAAAAAATTCATTTTATCTGAGCAAGCATCTGAGAGATAAAAATCGTTTTGAAAAAAGTTTTAAAAAACAAAAAACCACCCAATTCGGGTGTTTTTTGTTTTAAGTTTCCAATGTTTTCCTGTTGCTCCGAAATGCCGACACCAAACAATTACTTGTTTGGCGCGTTGCGTGTTTGACCGCAACTAAGAATTCGGGCACGATTCAGTCTCATTTTGAAGTATTGAGACCAACACTTATACTCTGAAATAAATTTCAGATCGACCTTCTAAGGTCTTAAGATATATACCAGAGGCACATATATTAAGTCCGTGGGCCTAAGCCCGCCGGAAAAATCCCTAGAAAGGAGATGATCCATGCACAGCTTCCGCTACGCATGCCTTGTTACGACTTCGTCCCTGTTACCGATCTTACCTTAAACCCTTAAATAAATCAAAAGTCTTCGGATACTACCGGCTCCCTTGACGTGACGGGCGGTGAGTA
>CAYHJU010000021.1:0-17074 GCA_964357175.1 uncultured Candidatus Saccharibacteria bacterium | reverse complement strand
CTCACCGAGAATCTCAGCCCAAGGCTGATGCGCCTATGGCGCAGAACTGGCGTCTCGGCAATGTCCCGATTGTTTTGGTGGACCCAGCGAGAATCGAACTCGCGCCTGCGCAATGCGAATGCGCCGTCGTACCACTAGACCATGGGCCCACCAAAACAATCGTGGATCCGCGATTTATTAAAAATTAATAAATCGGGACGAATGCCGCGTAATACCGTTTTACTATGAGCCCTCGTTTAAATAAATTCTACTTTATAAAGTTTAATCTACGCTTACTATTTTGGCAACTTGGGATGATTTTTGTACAAAAATTTCATCCCCTTCGTTGGATTGCTAATATCCCATAGCAAGCGGCAAGACAAAAGAAATCAGAACGAAAGTTATTATGATAATGAAAATAATTCTTTTTATTTTACTTTGTTTATCGGGGGTCATATTTTTGAAACCACGATTTTATTTTATCCCAAAATAGTATTCGAACTCCAAGAAATTCCAAGCCAACGAAAATCAGCCACGAACCAGGCGTAAAGGGCGTAACTAGAGCCAGCAGACCGAGGATGATTAAGAGAGTGCCGATTGTTTTTTTAACCATAGATTTACATTATAGATTTTTTGAAAAATTCTTCAATCCTTTTTTGATATTCGTTTCCGAGTTGGCCGTGAACGAGATTTTCTTCAAACCAGAATTCCGCGCGAGGATTGCTCTTCATGGATTCCTGAATGAGGAGTGCGTGCGGGAACGGGATAACATTGTCGTTTTTTGAATGGATAAGAAGAATCGGAATCGCAAGGTTCTTGGTGCTCTCCGCGGGCGAAATATTTTTTAGGTCGACTCCCAAAAACAGTTTTGCCCACAGGCCCGTCAAGTATCCCAAAGGATAGCGCAGGATCGGTAATCGAAAAAGCTCCGACGCCATTCTATCAAGCGAAGCATAGCTTGCCTCGGAAACAACCGCTTTTATTTCCGGAGCATCTTTGGCGGCCATTAAGGCAACGGCTCCCCCCATTGAAAACCCCCATACGCCAATCTCTTCAATGCCGCGCCCTTTAAGAAAACGAACGGCCGCAAAAAGATCCTCAACTTCTTTTGCGCCAGCCGTTGAGTATCTTCCGCCACTCTTGCCCAAATATCGAAAATCAAATAAAAAGAGGTTGTAACTCCGATTTAAGAAAGACAGTGCCGGCAAAATGTCGCCCTTGTCTGCCGGATAGCCATGAAGAAGAATGATTGTTTTTAAAGTCTTGGCTTGGCTCGGTACATACCAACCGACCAAAATTACGCCGTCTTTTGCGGTAAAAGACACTTCTTCATAATTGAGGCCCATGTCTTTTGGCGTGATTGTTGAAGTAATCTTTGGCGGTTTGATGGCGCTGTAAAATGCCCAAAAGGAGGTGGCAAGAAAAAAGAAAATGAGCGCAAACAAGATAAATATTGTGTTAAAAAAAATGTTTTTATAAACCATAAATTACATTATAGATTCTTCTCTTTCCTTGGCTTTGCGGATTAATTGTCCAAAGTTGTTTTTATTCATGCTGGCGTTAATGTTTTCCTCCGATAAAAGAATTTTCTTATTTCCTCAACCAGAACGATGGAGGCCGCTATCGGAATAATAACGAACCAGTCTGAAAGCTCAAGCGGTACGGTACGCAGAAATTTCTGCATCAATGGATTATAAATTACTAAGAGTTGCAAAAAGATGACAGTGAGCGTTGCGCCCACCAAGAATTTATTGGAAAGCGGGTTCATTTGGAAAATCGATTTTGATTCATGCCGACAGTTCCATGCGTTGAACCATTGAAATACTGCGAGTGTCGTCAATGACATTGTCCAGGCTTTAGCGAGATCATTCTCAAAATATTCCCTAAAAAGAAGAAGTGTTCCAATCATCATTGGGACGGCCATGGTAAACATTCTTTGTACCATAAGCTTATCAACAAGATACTTTTTCGGACGTTCGAAGTTGCCACGCAATAATCCTTCTTCCTTTGGTTCCATGGCAAGCGCCACATCAAGGAAGCCGTCGGTAACAAAGTTCAGCCAAATAATTTGTGCTGGCAAAAGTGGGAGAGGATAACCCAAAAGGAGCGCGCCGATGATGGTAAACGCTTCTCCCCAGCTTGTGGAGAAAAGATAGAGAATAACCTTTTTAATCGTTTTGTAAATGCTTCTGCCCTCCTCTACTGCAGACACAATGCTTCCAAAATTGTCGTCAAGAAGCACAATATCCGAAGCTTCTTTTGCTACCTCGGTGCCGATTTTTCCCATCGCCACGCCAAGGTCGGCGGCGACAAGCGAAGGGGCGTCGTTTACGCCATCTCCGGTCATGGCCACTATTTCCCCACGCGCCTTATACGCCTTTATAATTCTCAATTTGTGCTCCGGCGTTACTCGTGCAAATACCGATGTTTTGGCCAATTTTTTGGAAAGCTCGGCATCAGAAAAAGCGTCAATGTCTTGTCCCTCAAGAATAGTATCGCCATCGTGATAAATATCCGCCTCTTTGGCGATTGCTTGCGCCGTAACTTTGTGATCTCCTGTTATCATTACCACTCGAATACCGGCAGAGACCGCTTTTTGCACTGCCTCTCGCGCCTCTGGACGAAGCGCGTCTTTCATGCCAAAAAATCCCACAAAAGTAAGGGATTTAATTTTCTCTGATGTAAGCATTTCCGGCGCTTCGCGGGTTTCAGCCAATGCGACAACCCGTAACCCTTCTTGTGACATAGAGAGAAAAACAGATTCTAATTCTCGTTTTTCTTCATTCGATAGGTGATAGCTTTTACCATCACGCCATACTTTTTGTGAAAGACCGAGAATTATCTCCGGCGCGCCGACAACTGTTAAGAACTTTTGGCCGTCAAGTTGATGGATCGTTGCGTGATACTTAAGCTTGTAATCAAACGGAATTTCATCAATAAGTGGCGATTCTCGCTCTAAATCATCCTTATGGAAACCAAGCTTTTCGGCAAGCACCAGCATTGCCGCTTCTGTCGGGTCGCCGGCAACGCGCCACAATTTCTCTTCTTCGGAAAACATCACGCGGGCGTTGGCGCAAAAAGCGACAATTTTCCCCGCGAAAAGAAGTTCCGGGTGATTAACCGAATCAATCACATTTCCGTTTAATTGAATTTCTCCTTTCGGTTCATAGCCGATGCCTCCAACTTCAAAAAATTTTCCATCCACATATACTTTCTGGATCACCATTTCATTTTTGGTGATGGTGCCTGTCTTATCCACGGCGATAATACGGGCTTGTCCCAACGCTTCCACCGCCTGAAGCTTTTTCACCAAAGCGTTACGCTTTGACATTCTCCACACACCAGTTGCAAGCACCAAGGTCATCACGACAGGAAGTCCTTCAGGAATAATTGAGACGGAAAGCGAGACCACGGTGACAAACATCTCTTTTGCCGATTTTCCCGAAACAATGCCGAGTAAAAATAATAAAGCACTGATACTTGCGACAGTGATAACGATGAGTCGCGAGAGATGGCGGATATTGGTCTTGAGAGGAATTTCGGTATCAATAGCCGCGATCTCCTTTGAAATTTTTCCAATTACTGTCTCAATGCCTGTTGCTACAACAATTGCTTTGCCATTTCCAGCAAGAATATGTGTACCCTTGAAAACCATATTTTTCTGTTCCGTGGTTGGCAGATTGTCCCTCTCCCCGCCTGCGCCAACCTGCGCTTCGCCGAAGGCTTCGGCAAGGCGAGGACTTTGACGGGCAGGCAGAGTGTCGGCAACTTTCTGTACTGGCTCCGATTCGCCTGTGAGAGCCGCCTCGTCAATTTTGAGGTTTGTGGCTACAATGATTCGCGCGTCCGTTGGCACCTTCTCGCCCTCTTGGAGAATGATAATATCTCCGGGCACCACTTCACTGTCGGGGATAATGAGCTCTTGCCCCCCGCGAAGCACCGTTGCTTTTGTTTCAACGAATTTTTTGAGCGCGCGGAGCGTATTTTGCGCCTTGCCTTCTTGGATTGTTCCGAAGGTGGCATTAAAAAGAAGAACAGCGAGAATGATCGATCCATCTATGGTTTCTCCCATTGCAAAAACAATCGCGCTTGCCGCGAGAAGAATGTAAATTAGCGGACTTTGGAACTGGCGCAAAAAAATAATGAGAAGGCCGTCCACTTTCCCTTCAGGAAGCTTATTGAGACCGTATTCTTTGAGGCGTTTCGTCGCTTCTTCTTTCGTTAAGCCACGTTCATGTGAATGAAGCGCGTCAAAAATTTCGATGATTGTTTTAGTGTGCCATGAAAATTGATGTGTCATAAAAATGCTATTGATGCTAACTAAATTGAAATGTCTGAATTGGTCCACCTTCGCCAAGCTACGGCGAGACAAGTCGGGCTGCCGAGAATCGAACTCGGTCCTCACCCTCCCGAAGGGTGCATACTACCGGTATACTACAGCCCGTTAAAAATTTTGGTTTGCTGGTTTATCTAACAAAATATTTTCCCTTCAACCGTTCTTCGCTCTGCTCTTCCAAAAGCCCCACTTCTTGCTTTGCCGCACTAGCTAAATCTTTCAATTTTTCATCGGACAGATTATTTAGTTCGACTAAACGATCTTTCAAGTATTCTTTATCATTTTTCTTTGGATCGTCCAGAACTTCCTGAAAAAGCGCATTCAAAAGCCAGCCCACCTTTGGTCCTGGTTTAATTTTTAACGTCTCCATCACATCCTCACCGTTTATTGCCAGCTGTTTTAGAGAAATCGGATCGCGCAAAAGATTTTCTATGCGAAATTTAATATGCCTGTTATCAAACTTTTCTATTTTTTTAACTCCCGAACCGGCTCTATCGGCTAATCTTAAATTTATCAAATCCCATATATTTTCCACCCCAACACCATTTATCAGCCGACGTATCGCTTTATCTGTAGTAACATCGCCTAATTCAGGATTGGAATTATAAACAAACATATGGTAATAGATCAATTTAGCTACCTTATCAATGCTTTGGCTTGGAAACTTTAAGCGCCTCAAAATATTTATCGCCATCCTTTCACCAATCGTATTGTGTCCATAAAAAGTCCAGTCTTTCGTTTCAGCGCTAAATCTTTTTGTCTTTGGCTTTCCAATGTCGTGAAAGAGAGCCGCCAAGCACACCTCCTCGCTGTAGCCTTGCGAAGCGGCATAGTCCAAAGATCTTAAATTATGTTCCCACACCGTAAAGGCGTGGTGGCCATTTTGCTCAACTCCCACTCCCTCTAAAAGTTCCGGAATTATATATTTCATCAATCCATATTCACGGAGAGCTTCCATCGCCTGCGTGGCATTTTTGTCATTTATCATTTTTAAAAATTCTTTACGGACAGCGCCTTTGGAAATATCTATAGTATGCGCAAGCTTTAAAAGAGCTTGTTCTGTTTTTTCTTCTATCTCCCAGCCCGAGGCTTGAGCCCAAGGCTCATCGGCCTGGGGCTGAGGTCCGCCTTGGGCGGAAAAACCAAGCTGGACCTTAAAACGCGCCGCTCTTATTAAACGTGAAGTATCCTCACCAAAACGCTCCTCTGGCACACCCACGGCTCTTATTAATTTTTTGTTTAAATCTGCACGCCCATCAAAAGGGTCAACTATCACTTGTTGTCCGCTCTCATCAAACCCCATCGCTATAGCATTTATAGTAAAATCTCTGCGCGCCAAATCTTCCTCCAAAGAAACTCCGAATTTTACTTCATCCGGATGCCTTTGGTCCGAGTAAGTGGTTTCTGCGCGATATGGAGTAATTTCTATTTGTTTCAACGTCAAATCTTCAGAATCAGTTAAGACGGTAACTGTGCCAAATTCATTAGCATAAAAATTTCTTGGAAATAATTTTTGAATTTCCTCTGGTGTCGCAGAGGTTGCAATGTCCCAATCCGCTGGTTTTTTACCCAGCAAATAATCCCTGACACATCCGCCAACTAAATGCGCCTCAACTCCATTTTTTTGAAAAACAGTCAAAACATCCTCAATTTCTTTGGGGATTTCCATTTTTTCAAATTTGTCCTCAGGAAAATTATGATCTTTGCCCATACAATTTTCTCTGTGATTTTCGTGTTCAATGTTCATAAAATCACATCTTAATTCAATCTCATCATACATATTTTGTTGTAAATAATCAAATCTCGCCCCCACACCTACAGCACATATCAATATCTGTGATTTTAAAAGATTAATCCATTAAATTAGAACCGGTCTCTTTTCTTTACACTAAGTAGGTGTGGGGGTAAACTTCAATATGGCTTTATAAAATTACACTCAAAATCTTCTGGCAAAAAATGAATAAATTTAATTTTAAAATAGAATACACTGATAAAAAATCTTTGGCGCGCGTAGGCGTCATAGAAACTCCTCATGGACAAATAGAAACGCCCGCCTTTGTGCCTGTGGGCACAGCCGCAACGGTCAAAGCTCTGTCCCCGCGCGATTTAGATGAAATTGGCGCCTCTGTTATTTTTGCTAACACATATCACTTATATTTGCGTCCGGGAGAAAAAACAGTTAAAAAAATGGGCGGTTTGCATAAATTTATGAATTGGCATGGCCCCATAATGACAGACAGTGGAGGTTTTCAGGTTTTTAGTTTGGGATTTGGATTAGAACACGGCGTGGGCAAAATTGCCAATATTTTTCCCTCCGAAGAATTTTCTACGAGTAAAAATCAAAATAAAACCAAGAAAAAATTTACTCAAAAAATTACGCCCAAGCCAAAGCTTGTAAAAATTACGGACGAGGGCGCATTTTTCACTTCACACCTTGATGGTTCAAAGCATTTTTTAAATCCAAAAAAATCTATTCAGATTCAGGAAGACTTAGGGGCGGATATTATTTTGGCTTTTGACGAATGCACCTCTCCCCTTTCTGATAAAAAATACACCCAACAAGCTATGGAGCGCACACACCGCTGGGCAAAAGAATCACTTAACGCCAAAACCAGAGATGACCAAGCGCTTTATGGAATAATCCAGGGTGGAGCATATAGGAATTTGCGTGAAAAATCAGCAAGAACTATTTCTTCCCTACCTTTTGACGGATTTGCAATCGGCGGATCTTTGGGCAAATCAAGGTTGGATATGTTCAAAGTTGTTGAATGGACAATTAAAAATTTAAGGCGAGAAGAAAAGCCAAGGCATTTGTTGGGCATAGGAGATCCTGCTGGAATTTTGGAAAACGCACAGCGAGGATGCGACACCTTTGATTGCGTAGGACCCACCAGAATTGCCCGCAATGGAGAGCTTATGACAGAACGCGGAGATATAAATATTTTTAACGCAAAATACAAAGAAAATAAAAATCCTATAGAAAAAATTTGCTCCTGTTACACATGCAAAAATTTTTCTTTGGCTTATATGCATCACCTTTTTAAATCCCGCGAAATTTTAGGAATACAACTTGCTACCATGCATAATTTGAGTTTTATGATGAGATTTATGGATAATATTCGCGAATCCATAAAAGATGGCCGATTTGATAAATTTAAAAGGGAGTTTTTGGCAAAATATAAATAATAAAGATAAAAAATACCCCGTACCGCCCTTTTAGTTTATGCCAAAAGGGCGGCATGGGGATTTATTTTAATAAGCCGTGGTTTTTGTTAAGTGATGAGGAAGGCCTGTTTTAATAGTGCGCCCCATAAACCACATAAAAGAGTCCAGCTCGCACATCATTATTTCTTTTTGAGAAGGTTTGCATGAATTTCTCTGGCGATTGATTCCTTCCAATAAAGCGCACATAACCACCACATTAGCGGCGCGAATTTCTACTTCCGCTTGGCTTCCATAAGCCAAATTTTTTCTTTCAAAAATTTTATTTTTCAATGCATCAGAGTATTGGATCAATCCCATCGCCTCCAAAGCGCGCGGAACTTGATAGTCGGCCGGTGGCACGATATGCTGGGCATCTCTAAGTGGCGTAAGTTTACTGTTCGCCTGAATCGCTCTTGATTGATACATCAAAGCGAGCAGATTAGCTCTTTTGTTGAAATGCACAACAAGCCCGCATTTGGATTTGGCTGTGTCATAAAAAGAATTAAATTTTCCAGCCAAAGAGTCTACGAAACCCTCATAAATAACGCCGCCGAGAGAATGACTAAAGGCAAAAAAATCATGCGCTGACAAAAAATCGGACATGTTTTTGTATCCCAATAAAACCATCGTTTGACCAAATGATCTCATTTGCCTGAACCTGTGAATAGATAGCGGAATGTTGGCATCTTTACCACAACAGCGGAATATCCAACTGACCTCTTCCGCGCTAATTTGCGATAAATAATTAAAGCTAAAAATAGGACGCCCTTCCGATCTTGCCCTCATTAAAGCGGCGCCCAAAGCCTTGGCTCCAAAATGTAATTTTCCTTCAGGAAATTCCACGCAATATTTTCCATAGGGCGCTTCAAAATTCGTAAAGGCAAAATTTGAGGCGAGACAAACTCCGAGATACTCTACAAATTCTTCATCACTTTCAGGAAAAATAAATTCTTCCTTCCACGATGGGCAACGAAATTCCTTTTCGTAATTATCAGCCACAAATTTTTTTATCATTTCTAAATTAACGCTCACATATTTAGCGCCAGTTAAAATTCTCTGGCAAATTCGAACGGTTTCGGCCAAGGCATATCTACGCGCCTCTTTTAAAAAGATGCACCGATCATAATAATCTACTAGCGGTCTTCCCTGCTCTATCACTCGTGGCCTCCTTTTTAATGTTCTGACTTTAGAGTAAAGAAAATGGCAAAAAAGTCAACTTATTATACAAGTAATATTGTCTAAAAAAAATAAAAGGTCACGAACAAAGTCGTGACCCTAAATAAAATTTTTTATTAAATGTGATCAATTATTCTCTAGCTAGATACTCTATAACGCTCTACCCAGAGTGTAAGCATTTTTAGGGTAGTCTCGGCCGCACTCACCATCCATTCAAGCGGAACCCACTCCAAACGACTATGGAAATTCATTCCCCCAGCCCAAATGTTCGGCGTGGGAATATGATGTTGAATAGTGAGGCTGGAGCCGTCGGTGCCACCGCGAATCGGTTTGTGTATTGGAATAACATCCTGAGCTCGGCAGGCCGCCTCAAGCAGCTCCATAACAAGAGGATGACGATCCATTACAGTCTTCATGTTTTTATAGCTATTCTTTATCGTAATCGTAATCTTGGAGCCGGGAAATCTGAGTTCAGCCTTGTGACAAAGGTCATGAAGAGGCGCCTCCATGTCTTCAAGTTCAGCCTCTGTGAACGCGCGCAACAGAAAATTAATCTCGAATTTTTCGACTGTAGGAATTGAAGGACACGAGTGCGGAAACCGGTAGGGTTGACGCTCCTCTGTATTCTCCGGAAGTTGCTCCTCGGGTAAACGGTCCACGATCCAGGCGAATACTCGGAATGCACTTACCATTTTACCCTTGGCATAACCAGGATGAACATCTAATCCCTCAATCACAATCTTAGCTGATCTAGCATTGAAGCATTCATCCTCAATTTCTCCTTCCTTACTCCCATCTAGAGTAAAAGCATATTGAACCGCAAACTTTTCAAGATCAATATGATCCGTCCCACGACCAACTTCTTCATCCGGGTTAAAACAAATACGGATCTCTCCATGATAAAGATTCTCGCAGATTAAATATTCAGCAACCGTCATAATCTCGGCAATACCAGCCTTATCGTCTGCACCCAGCAACGTTTTGCCTCCGGCGGTGATAATTGTAAAATCCTTACAATTTAAAAGGTCGAGATTTTCTGACACTTTTAGCACAAGGCTTGGATCGTCGGGATAGGTAATGTCCTGTCCATGATAGTTGGCGATAATTTGCGGTTTAACACTTTCCCCTGATTGCGCTTGGGAAGTGTCCATGTGAGACATGAGTCCCAACACAGGAATCTTACCTTTTGCCAGATGATTATCCGGCAGATTTTCCGGGATTGTGCCATATACATAACCAGAATTGCTGATACATACATTAGAAACACCAAGTTCACGCAACTCATCAACGAGCATCCGAGCCATGTCAAGCTGGCACGCTGTGGTTGGAAATTGATCTTCTGAAGCATCGCTGTTTGAAGTGGTGTTCAGTATCACATATCTTAGAAATCGTTCAAGCAGTTTTTTGCGATATTTTACTGGAAGTACCGTTTTTTGCACGGGAGCTCTCCTTTTTAAAAAGAACTGACTCTGATGCGCTCTAAACCACAGCGGCCCAGATGACGCAATCAACATTTTATAATATACTCCTAGAATTAAATTTGTCAAACCATCATCATTCTATCAAAAACTACTGGAGGCCAACAATTTGCATAATATGAGCAAATTAGGATATGATAAATGAGTAATGAGTTGCTCTCGTGGTGAAATGGATATCACGACTGGGCGGAGCCTGTCCGCCCCTGCCTGCTGGCCCGCTTCGCCCCAGCTTTAGCGAGGCGAGCAGGCAGGTCTGGCGGAAACCAGAAGGCCGGGGGCACGCCCCCACACTTTGAAATTTAATGTCCCCGTAGCTCAACTGGATAGAGCGTTTGGCTTCGAACCAAAAGGTTGCAGGTCCGAGTCCTGCCGGGGACGCAAGGATAAAGTGTGGGGGTTCGAGTCCCTCCGAGAGCACCAGAAGTAATATAAATTTTATGAGGTTTAAATTTATGCCCAAAATAGAAACGGAGCCACAAAAAGAATCTACGGATAAAAAATTTGAAAAATTGGCCGATGAAGCCATAAAAGAAGCGATCAGTATCGTTCAAAAAAACTTTGAACAAAATTCTGACCCGGATAATAATTTAGATTTTCATAACTTAAGACACACTCAAGCAGTAATAGACCGTGTCAGCCAAATATTAAAGGCCATGCAAGATGGTGGCGTAAATATTTCAGAAAAAGATTTGACCTTAGGAAAGGTAGCGGCAGCATTTCACGACACTGTACAAAATTGGCAAGAACAGAAAACTCTGGATCCGACTAGTGGAATAGAAAAAATAATGCGTCAAAGAGCTATCGGACAAAATGAAAAAGACAGTGCTGGATTGGTTGTTAATTTTATGGTGAGCATCAATCAAAGGGAGAGACAAAATGTTTTTTCCGCCGAAGACCAAGAGATTATGAAATGCGCCATAGATTCAACTGTCCCCGGATTTGATCCTGTGCAAAAAACGGTGGTACAACCCAATCTAACAGAAAAATCACATCCTGTAACGATCGCCCTGGCTTTATCGGATTTAGGAACTGCGGGAATAAATGGAGGCGAGGCTTTTGTTAAAGAGGGATCGGATCTCTTTTGCGAAGAAAATTTGGATATTAAAAGAGCTCTGAAGTCTGGACGCGAACTAACTGACGGAGAAAAAGAATTTTTTAGAAGTAGAATGATAGCTTGGAGCAAATTTCAATCTATCTTTGCGCAGGGCAGAAAAAATCTTTTGGAAAAAGAAATCGCGACCTTGCCAGACAATGCAAAAGAAAATCTTCGCCAGCTTTTTTCTAAATTTGACGAGTCTATAAAAACCGCCGCTCAAAAAGCGAATGAGCGAGAATTAATGAATTTTGACCAACTTTTGGCAGATTTTGGATACTAAAATATATCACCAACTTATTTATAAAATTACTTAGCAGGGTTCACCCTATTAAATAATTTTAACGGGATGAATCTTATTTACCAATATTTCCAATAAAGTTTTTACCCCTGCCTGAGCCTGAATTTCAGTCTTGGCCTCGGTGAATTTCTGCCATTGAGCAAAGATTTCTTTGTCGTTCAAATTTCTAACGGCAGTTTCTAATTTTAATCGAGTTTCGAAATCAACTTCTTTATCGGCCTTGAGCACCTTTTCAATAAACATCTTAGCAAATTCTAAAACCTTCCCGTTGATTGTTTGTGTTTCTAAAGATAATTTTACTGCCCGCAACTCCTTCTGAATGGCAAAATATCTAACGCCAAAAAAAACAGTACCAACAAGTAAAACTATGGCCAAAACAGCCCAGAAGTGGTTTGCTTGTTCGCCTAATTTATTTGATTGATCGTTTTGATTTAATAAAGACATATTGATTAAAATTTATAAACTACGATTTAAAGCCTCCATCAAAAAATTAACCGCCGGTTATTTTTTTCTGAAGCAACCCTTCCCTCATTTTATCACGATAAAAGTTATAGAGCAATAATACAGCACCTAAAATCAAAAGGGTGGTTTTCCAATCAATAATATTTAACCACCAGTATTTTGTTTTTAATTCAATATTAATATGAACGCCCACGCCCTCCTTAACCTGAAATGCTTTGCCATCATATGTAGGATAACCGGGCGCCTCAACCTTGAGATAATAAAATCCTTCGGGCGTTAAAAACGAATAAGTGCCTCTATTATCGGTTGTTTGAGGATTTTCCTGTTGATATTCCTTAGCCGACCAAATTTCATATTGTTTAGTCGCAGGATTCAACCAAAAAAGTGATACAATAGCCCCCGGAATGCGGGTTTCTTTGTCGCCATTTTTCTCATATATGTATCCTTCCGGGTCAACCACAGTAATCAATCGAATTTCTTTTTTGCCCAAGCTATCATCCTGAAAATCAATTACTGTAATAATTTCATATTCACCATCAACGGCTGGCATTTGAATGTCGGCAGTATAAATTCCATCTCCGTCAGGATCAGTATATTCAAATTCTAAAAGAACCAATTTTTCCTCCACCCTTATTGGTTGCTCTTGTGTCGTGGCAAAGGCAGGATTGGCAAAAATTAAAGAGGCGGTTAAATCTTGAATATTTATTCTTGATTGGCTATTTGTAATTGGCTTGGACCTAAAAACAACATATCCCTTAACGCTTTTAACTGGCTTGTCGGGTCTAACAACTAATTGCAACGGCTTGTTCGTGATTGTGGTAATTTTTTGTTCAGGTCTTCCTTCTTCATTAACTGCTAAGGTGACATCATAATCTATCAAACCTCCGCCTGTTTTGGCAAAAACTATTTCGGTCGGTATTTTTTGTTTAGCCGCTACTGACAAATTGGCAACTGGAATACCCGCGGGCAAAGCAAGCCCACCCGACTGAATTCCGGGCACTAACAGGCTCAATTCTTTGGTTAGCCCGGGCAAAGTCAATTGGACGGTTTTTAATTTGTCCAAATCAGTCATTTTGGTTATGCCAACTTTTTTTAGAGTCTCTCCCAGCTCTGGAAATTTTTGAGCTAAAACCAGCATCTCTTTTGGTAACGGCGCCAAAACAAATCCCTTGATTGGCTTTGGCGGTAACAGTTGCCACTTACCATTAAGCGTCAGAGGTGCTTTTTTTGATAATAATTTTTCCAGCGATATTTCTGGTGGTTTTTCTAATGGTTTGGGCTTTAAAAAATCTGGTACCAGGGGTTGAAGAATCTCCGGAATTAATTCAACAATCTTTTCTGGAATGGTTTTTTTGCGATAGATAATACCATCAAAAACAACTTCTGAAGATTGACCCCATTGGGTATAGAATTTGGCATAAACAGCATACTGACCTTCGGAGCATACAGTTAAACCTTGGCACAAATCCCAAGTTTTATTAGAAACGTAAGTTTCCTGCCCAGCGTTTCGAAAATCAGAAAAATTAGAGATCGCCACTCTCACGCTGTCATAACCGCCGGACAACGTAAGATTTACCGTTGAATTTTCTGTGTATTCACCGCCGCCATTAATTAAGACATTAAATCCACCCGAGGATGGAGGAACGGGCGGATTATATGCTCCCGCGGGCAGTCCGCCGCCAGGATCTGTTTCATCATTGTCAGTTAAGGAACTGCACCCGGGATCGGCAGGATAATCGATTTTGCCATCGCCATCGTCATCTAAGGCATTATTACATTGGAGACGAATGCTTCTTGGCTGCCAATCGGTCTGAATCTTAAAATCTGACGCGCTACAAGAATTAGTATTTATGCAATTAAAACTGATTTGGCCGCTATCTAAAGAAACGGTCGCGTAGCCCAAAAATTCTCCGCTACTATTTATTGTAACTCCGGAAAAATTTATCCAACCCAATCCTTCCGACCACGCATAACCAGAAAGATTCCCAGCGCCATCATTTGTGACTCCAGAGGTTGAAGGATTTAAATTAATCCAGCCGTAATTTTCACTCCAAGCGTAACCCGTCAATCCAGAATCTGTAGTATGGACATTGCCACCAGTTGTGCCAAAATTTATCCAACCCGCATTTTCAGACCAGGCATACTTATACGTTGTATCTATGGTGCCATCTGTTACAGTCGCAGAAAAAACAGAAAAAGCAAAAGCGGCGCTTATGAAAAGAACTATGACGAAAATTAAATTTTTAATGAGATTTTGTCGCATCCGCCTAACCAATTTTTAATTAACTCTTACGGTTTTGGGATTGGGGTTGGCACAACGGTTTCTTTTTTGGGTGTTTCTTGAGCAGAACAGTTGACCTTAACCACCTCTATTTTTTTATCTCCGTCTTGTACAGGAACTCGAACGCATTTTTCAACCTGGTCTATTAATAGCCGCACGGTATCCGAAGAGCCTTTTTGATAAGCGGCTTGAACCTGATTGTATTGAAATCTCTGCCACTCTGCGCGAACAATGTAAAAAGCAGAAAAAACAACCCAAACAATCAAGACGAAAATAAAAATATTTTTCTTGGTGAAAATTTTCTTTATAGTTTGCAATAATATAGACATGATTATTAAATTTTTATTAGTTTTTAAAATTATTTAGACCTTGTTTAATATTTTGACCTTTTAATTTTATAATTTTTAATTTGGAATTATGGATTCCGTTGGCATAGGAGATTCTGTCAGCGATGGTGTCGGCGTCGGAGATTCTTGATTCGTGCTTCCTGATTCATTGTCTGGCGTTGGCGTTGGAGATGGTTCAGGGGTTGGGGTTGGTTCTGGAGACGGCGTAGGAGATGGCTCCGGAGAGGGCGTTGGAGTAGATGTGGGAGTCGGTGTGGGTGTTGGCACAGAACTTACGCCTGTCCCAACGAGCAAAGTATCAAGTTGAGCTTTAGTGAGACATGTTTTCGCGCCAGTATCGTCAGAAACACATAAAGTATTCGTGTTAACTTCTTTTGCAAAAATATTAGCTATCCCATTTCCCGCATCGGCTAACCAAGTACCAATTTTACCAAAGAAAGCAGTGACAAAAGATTCAGCGGGAGAACCAGCAAGTGGCGTAATGGTACCAGCAATTCCTTCAAGATTTAAATTTAATTCTTTAATTGCATTAACAGTTGAAGCAAGAATAGCATTTGTGTCGAGACCATACGGATTCCCTGCTCCATCGTGTGTGGCAAATTCAGGGGCAATAGAGGCGACTTCTTCAGAAATAAATCCAAAGTGAGCTCCACTACCCAAATTCATGTCAGGATTAAAATTATATGCAACAGGACGAAGGGCAAGAATGCTGGAAAGACCAAGATTCAAATCAATAATATTATTCTTAAATCTTTGTGAAGATAGAGTACAAATTATATTTCCCGATGTATCTGCTGAAAGAGTTCCGGCTGTGATACAACCTTTTTGTTGAACGACGCCGGCGTTTGTTACACTAAATTTACTTGCACCTCCTACTTGAGCATCAATGAGATTTCCTGCAAAACCAGTTACCGCATTGATAGCTAGTTGTGTCCCGCTCGCCGAACCTGCAAACTTTCCAGCCGTAGCTCCGTCAAAAGCAGTAGAAGCAGGACCTATGTTCAATAAGCCATAATTAGCTGAAGCTGTAACAGCTCCGATAGTATCCAGTTTGCCGTAAGGACTTACTGTCCCGATCCCGATATTACCATTGTTTTTAATAGTCATTACCGCATTTGCCAAAGTTGCGTTAGCGCTACTGGCAACAGCGTTTTGTACAAAGACTATATCCCCACGTCCATTGCTAACATAATCTGTCGGTATAGAATAAAATATTCCGCCCTTTTTATAGCTAGTAGAGTCGACAAGATTAAAACTAATGCCTGAATATGTTCCCACAGATTCCGCAACAGACGAATTGCTGATAAGTAATTCTCCTCCCAAACCTGCGGCCGTTGATTTACTAAGATTCAATAATGCTCCAGGCGTTATAGCCCCGATCCCGACGTTGCCTGCTGTGTCTATAACCATTCTTTGTTGCAAACCAGAAGCATCGGTATAAAATTGTAATTCTCCAGTTGTCCCAGTCAATTGCTTCGCTTTAATAGCGGCGGTACTTCTTTCGTTTCCCCCATCTGTTCCTGCCTGAAACAATTGAGATGTAATCATCCCACCAGTAAAATCTTTATTTCCTACTATCAAGACTGTTTTTTCTGCTCCAGCTGTTGATGCAGGAGCGGCTATATGTAAAGAAGCGCCTGAGTCTGGCACCACCGTCCCGATGCCAACGTTATTACCAGCTGAACCTACAAAAAAAGTATCGGTATCTATAGTTAGATTACGACTTCCTAAGTCTACATTTGAAGTTGCTCCTGTGTAGGGGACGTAGCCAGTGGTCAAATCTGAAGTAAGTGCAAGTGTTCCAGTTCCACCTGGAACAGTGTGTGTATTTAATGTTCCAGCTAATACAAGATTTCCCGCATTCGTTACACTAAATTTACTTGCACTCGCTACTTGCAAATCTATAAAGTTCCCCGATGCTTTGACTGCTGGATTGACTAAAATATCTGTGAGAGCGGAAGTGGTAGCCCCAACCGCAACTTCCAATCTTCCACCTCCCGTACTCCCATCTGTTACTTTCAAAACTCCTGCCCCGCTTCTTAAAAGTCCAACATCAGACAAAGCTCCAAGTTTTATTTGAGTTGAGTCAGAAAGTAAATTAAAACCGCTTGTAGAAGAAACAGTGTGAGCCCCCATTACAAGGTTTCCTGTTGCTCCTGTGTAGGGGACATAACCAGAAGTTAAATCACTTGTGAAAGCAAATTGTTTTCTTTCTGCTCCTGTTGTTATCGTTCCATAGTAGGCGTCAGTTAAAAATTCTATAGCTCCAGCTTCGGCAGTTGTATTTAAGGCTCCAGAAGTAAATTTCAAAGGCGCGGTATTGGCTGTGGCTGTGCCAGCCTTAAGATGTAGAACTGCAGTTGGTGTTGTTGTCCCAACGCCGACATTGCCGTCATCGCGGACAAAAAGGAGGGTCG
>CAYHJU010000020.1:0-17679 GCA_964357175.1 uncultured Candidatus Saccharibacteria bacterium | reverse complement strand
GCCACCAAAGATCCCAAGTCTAAAGAAATTATCTCTTTATCTTTTATAGTTTTGGGCACATCACCCGAAACGATAAGCTGTGCCAAGCCCTCCACTACGGCGGTTTTGCCCGTGCCCGGCTCACCTATTAAAACTGGATTATTTTTAGTGCGTCGGGAAAGAACCTGCATGACGCGTCGAATTTCTTTTTCACGCCCAATCACAGGGTCCAATTTGTTTTGTCTGGCCATCTCAGTAAGATTGCGAGAATATCTTTCCAAAACATTGTACTTGGCCTCTGGTTCCGGAGAATCCACCTTTTGAGATCCGCGAAGCTGGATCAGAGCCTCCATCACATTTTTCTTGTTGAGTCCTGCTCTAAATAAAATATCACGCGCCTTGGATTTCACTTCTAAGATCGCTAAAAATAAATGTTCGGTGCTGATAAAATCATCGTGCATCTGTTGCGCTTCAACGGCCGCTTGTTCCAAAATTTTTCCCAGACTTTGAGTTAAGTAAACCTGCCCGAATGGTAAATTTCCTATAAATGCCGGGCTTTTTTTGATCTCAGATAAAATATCATTTTCCAAAGCTTCTAAACTTACGTCTATTTTTTCCAAAATCAAAGGCGCCATTCCGTCTTCCTGCGACAAAAGCGCCAACACAAGATGCGTGGCATCAATTTGCTGATGGTGATTTTCCATCGCAATTTCATTTGCCACCCTCAAAGCATCTTGGGCTTTAATTGTAAAACGATTAAATTGCATATATTTCAATCTAAAATCTCAATTCGCCAGCTGGCGAATCAAATCTAAAATCTGATTTTAAAAAATATATAATTTAGCTTTTTCTTTCTTCTAAGGTTACTTTTATTTCCAACGCTTGTCCATTTCTTAAAATTTTCAATATTAGAACATCTCCCACGCTTCTGGATTGAATTAATTCAGATAAGGCGCGCGAACTGGAAATTTTCACATTCTCTATTTCTAATATTATGTCCCCTTCTTTGATGCCGGCTTTATCGGCGGGCGAGCCAATTACTACGGCTTTTTGAGGTGATGATCCATGCACCCACGCTCCCTCGCTCACACTTAGATTGTTATCTTTTTGAACCTGCTTGTCTATCGCTACATAATTTACCCCTAAAAACGGATAAACCACCTTGCCTAATAAATTATAATCTTTAATAACCTTTTTAGCACGATTGATGGGCAGGGCAAATCCAATACTTTGAGCCCCCTGTGCCATCGCCGTATCTATGCCTATAACGTCTCCTTGCAAATTCAAAAGCGGACCGCCGGAATTTCCCGGATTGATAGCCGCGTCTGTTTGAATCACTCTATCAATAGTTTCCGAAAAGCCGTCGCCTCCCGACGCTTGAATGGTACGGCTCAAACCGGAAACAATGCCCAAACTTACCGTGTTTCTGAATTCACCCAAAGCATTACCTATGGCTATAACCTTTTGTCCTAAAACTATTTGATCAGAATCACCCAAGATAAGCGGAGATAGCCCATCCTTCTCTATTTTTATTAGGGCAATATCCTGCAAAGAATCTCTGACCAAAATTTTGGCTGGATATTTTTCTCCGTCATTAGTTAAAACCGTATAATCCGCCCCCTTGTCCAATACCACATGCTTATTGGTTAAAATAAGTCCATTTTCAGAAACAATAAATCCCGTGCCTCCGCCAACATCCTTTTTCTCAAAACCTTTTTGACAAACCGAGGGTATCTGAAAATTAAAATCTTGAAAAAATTGTTGGAAAAATGGATCATTTGAAAACGGCGACACGCCACCCTCTTTATAACACTGCTCTAAAATAGGCACATTTTTAGAAATAATTATACTGACAACCGAAGGAGTGGATTTTTTAACCACATCAATAATGGCGGCCTCCTCTGAGCTTTGAGGAATATAGCTGGCGCTGTTTTCTATGACATCACCTTTTTGAACTTGTATTTTCTTGAGTCCAAGATTATAAAGATTGGTCAAAAAATCACTGCGATACAGCGTATCAAAAACTATAGATCCGACCAAAGAAAAAACTAAGCTCAAAATTATGACTGTGATGTAAATTTTTTTGTTTTCCATAAATTTATTTTTTGCTGAATAATTTTTCAATTTTACATTATACACTGTTTGACTCAATTAAGCAACGCCTTAGGTCGCCCCCGCGGGCGATTTATTTGCAGCGTAAATTAGCTAGATTTCTCTTCAAAGCTTTTAAAAATCCTGCTAATTCTTCTTTGGTGGTGGTCTTGCCAATGCTGATGCGTAAGCTGGAAAGAGCATCTTTTTCAGTTAAGCCCATCGCGGTCAAAACATGTGAAGCGCTGATTGACTTGGCGGAGCAGGCCGAACCCACCGACACCATAAATCCTTCCATGTCCAGGGCAATCAAAAGATCTCTGGCATCAACACCCTGAAACATCACATTCAAAATGCTCGGCACACTAAGATCTGGCACGCTATTCAATTTAACTCCTTTTATTTTTAATAGTTCTTTCGCTAAATAGGTGCGGAGTTTTTTTATCTCTTCCCTCTCCTTGTTAAATTTCGGACTGTTGATTTTTTTCAACGCCTCTGCCAATCCTAATGCTCCGCAAACATTTTCCGTGCCTGAGCGCAAATCAAATTCTTGCGCTCCGCCCAAAATTATCGGCTCTAAAAAAGATTTATCACGCACATAAAGCGCTCCGATGCCTTTGGGTCCGTAAATTTTTTGGGCGGAAAGCGTAAAAAAATCTACGCCCAATTTTTGTACGTTTGGATCTAAAAATTGTACCGCCTGCACTCCATCGCTGTGAAAAAGAATGCTCTGCGCCCTCCCCTGATTTATTTTTTTTAGTTTATTTGCCAATTCAGCCACTTGCTGTATCGTCCCCGTTTCATTGTTTACATACATCAAACTAATGAGGGCTGTTTTGGGAGAAATGTTGGCAATAATTTTTTCCACGCCAACCACTCCGTTTTCCTGAGACTTAATAATTTTTAAGGTGATTTTTTTACGCTCCGCCAAATCTTTCAAAACTTCTAAAACCGACTCGTGTTCAATGGCCGAAGTGATGATTTCTGGAATATCGTGATGGACTTTTTCCCATTTTTTTACAAATCCAGAAAGAACGAGATTGTTGGCCTCAGTGGCGCTCCCGCAGAAAATAATATTTAAGGGATCCGCTCCCAAAAAATCGGCAGCGACACTTCGCGCTTCGTCTAAAATATCAAGCGCCTGGCGGCCAAAATAATGCACCGATGATGGATTGCCGACTAAATTTAGTTGGCAAGCGCTCATCTTTTCTACGATATCGGCGTCCATTTTGGTGCTTGAAGCAAAATCTAAATACACCCCCCCACCCACTTTTTTGTGAAGATTGTACTTTTTATTTTTATATTTCATAAATTTACAAAGAAGATTTCTTGAACAAAGCTTGGTGGGTGGGGGGGTTGAAAATCAAAAAAGAGCTGATTGAAAATCAAATGTTCCGGATACTCCTCTGCTGATTGGATCTCTGGCAAAAAAAACCACTTCCTTCTTTTGCCCCAAAGGCGAGAGAAAATAGAGTTTGCTCTCTTTTTTAGCAAATTCGTATAAATCTCTGGTCAATTTCACATCCTGCAAACAATATTTTTTTAATTCATCCATCTTTCCTTCCCGGTAAAGCTTAATGGCGTTCAGCCCGTCTCCACTTTTACCTGCACCCAGCGTCGCCCGAGACAAGCTGTCCAAAGAAACTCTGTATCCCAAAGTTTTAGCCAGGCCTTCCAAAAGATCAAGCGCCGGCAAAGATTTTAAATCAAAGCTGGCATATGGCTGTAAAACTGGTAAATCAAAATTATTTATATTAAAACCGATAATTCTTTCTGCAGATGCTATTTCTTCAAAAAAATATTTTAATTCATTCTCTGCAAACGAACGGAAAGAATCATCTTTATAAAAGTAAGCTCCCACCACAGAAACTCCCAGACGCTCCAGATTTGTTCTCCCGCCCACATCAGAAAAAGCTTTTTTGGTTTCAACGTCAAAAACTATTTCGTTAAATTTCATAAAAATATTTTTTTAATTAGAATCTTGTTTTTATTTTAACATTTTTAATGATAAATAAAAATGACACACATCTTATTGGCTAGTAGAGCCGTCAAGATTCATCTTAACAATAAATTCTTTATATTTTATATTTTTACTTTGCAAATCAATCTCCATTTCAAGCGCTAGACCTTTTTTAGTTTTTTCAGAAAAATATTGATCAAATATAAAATTACCTAAGGAATAATATATTGTCTTACCTTTATAATTTTCACTGGGCTGAATAATGTGCGGGTGAGAACCGATCACGGCATCGGCTCCGGCATCAACGAATTTATGCGCCAAATTTTTTATTGCCTCAGATGGAATGTTCTGGTATTCCTCCCCCCAATGGGCATACACTATGATCTTTCCCTCATTTTTTTGATATTTTTTAATATCAGACAAGACATTTTGCTGAGCGCTTTTTACATCACCGATAAATTGATTGTAGGAAATAAATGTTATGTTTATGCCATTAAATTCAATCGACAACGTTTTATTATCATCTTGAGGATCGCCAAAAAAACTTATCTCGGCGCTTTTCAAAAATTCCTTTGTTTGTTTAAGGCCTTCGTCTCCAAAATTTAAAATATGATTGTTGCCGATATTTAATATTTTTATGTTGTGTTCATATAAAATTTTAGCGGTGTCTTTAGGAGATGTAAAAATATAATTCGCAGACGATCCAAGGGTGCTTTTTTCACTCACGGAAGAAAAATTTGTAATGGGTCCCTCAAAATTACCCACCACCACATCATAATTATTCAAAAGATTTTGAATTTTGTTAAAAATGTATTCGGATCCATTTTTTTTCATTTGCGTGCGAATATATCTATCAAACATCATGTCACCGACAAAAAGTATTTTGACACTCGAAGAAGCGCTGATTGAAGGTTGCGGGCTTTCTTCGACAAAATAAAGCGGCGCCCTGTAAACAAGCGCCACCCTTTGTTTGAAAATTCCAAAATGAACAGCTACAAAAATAAACGCTCCTACCAACATCACCAAAAGTGATACTTTGATAATTTTTTTTATTGTGAAATTCACAATTTTAAAATTAAATCTTAGAAGACGCCCTGGAAAGAGCCTCTTCAACGAGCCCGCCAATCAAATGCTCATAGCTTAGTCCCGAGGCCTCTGCGGCGATAGCGGTTTCAGAATTTTGCGCCAGATACGGGTTTAGATTGGCCTCCAAAACATAAAGCTTGCCCTCGGCATTCATGCGTATATCCATACGCGCATAATCACTAGCGCCCAACACTTCATAAACTTTTATGGCTATTTCTTGAATTTTACCTTTCAGCTCGGGAGTTAAATCTTGAGGCACTTTAATATCTATCAATTTATATTCTTCGGATTCTGTTTCTATTTTTGCCTTGTAAGTATAAATTTTGGGCTTTCCCTGGGGTAGGCGGGAAAAATCAAGCTCCACTATTTCAAAAGGCTTCAAAACTTCGTTGCCCACAATGGATACAAAAAATTCTCTGCCTTCAATATATTCTTCTACCAACGCGTCATCTTTTATAACCTCGTGTATTTCTTTAACTTTTTTCTTTAAAGATTCTTCATCCTGCACTTTTGAGTTTTCGTCTACGCCGATTGACGCGTCTTCGTGTACTGGTTTTACAAAAAGCGGAAAAGGTAAATTTTTAGGAATCACAACCTCACCTCCCATCGGCACAAAAAAGAAATCCGGATAAGGTATCCTGTGAAAATCAAAAATTTTCTTGCTGATATATTTATCGTTACTTAAAAATAAACTGCCGGACCTTGAACCAGTAAACGGCACGCGCATCATTTCCAGTAGCGCCGTAACATTAAAATCAAACTTGTCGTTGTTGCGAAAAGTTTCGCACAAATTAAAAATCAAATCTGGCTTTTCTTCTTTGACGCCATTAATAATTCTTTCAATGCTTTGATTGATTGGCAAAAGCACAACGCCATATCCCAGCTCTAAAAGAGTTTTTTTAATCTGGTCCACCACCTCATCGTGCGTGGGCATTTTTTTAGGATATTCCTGATAAAAAAGTATAAGGATCTTGGCTTTAGGTTTTAAAGATGAAATTCTTTTTTTGTACCATTCTTCCACCGTCAGAGAAATTGATTCAATGGGTATATCCAAGTCGCCAGAAAAAGCCTTCACCGGCCTGTCTTTGTATTGTTTTATCAATTCTGAAACATAGGCCAATTTCTTATACGCCTTTGTTCCTTTATATGCGTTTTTCCAGTCAAAGCCTGGGGTAATGACTAGAGCAAAGGTTTCCGCAAAATCTTCATCCGGGTGCTTTTGCGCATACCATCCCTCCAGGTGCCTTACAAATTTTCCGCTTCCGGGAATAGGCGCGAAATTGTCTTCATAAGGCTTGTCATATACTCCAAAAATCTCCTGCCAGCGCGGAAGCTTGTGTAAAGAATATGCGTAGTTAAATGCGTGTCCGGCTTCATGTCGAAAAATCTTTTGTATCTCCTCAGTACCCTCAACCGTACCGATTTTTTCTTTCTCTATTTCTCTTAAATCTTCATTAACCAAATAAAACGGTATGCCGATGACCGGCGCACCATCCGGACACCCCCAGCCATCGCTTAAATAAGTCAGGGGATGAAAGGTTATGCCCTGCTGATCAAGCTCTTCGTATAATTTTTTAACATATGCCTCCAGATCCGAATTTAAAATATCAACTCCCAATTTATCGATTGGAGTTTTTAAAATTTCTTCTTTTGATTTATTTATTGAATCACCATTCATGTTTTCATTTTACCCCCACACCTAATATGCGGCAAGACCTAAAAGTTTAAATTTTTAGTTTTTATTTTTTTAAATTAATTTATACCAAATTAAAACATTTAGGTGTGGGCCTGCCTGCCGGTAGGCAGGGGCTTACCCCCACACAAAAAATCTCAAGACAAAACTTGAGAAATAAATTTTTTACCCTGTTAAATAATTTTACTGAAAGTAAAATTGTCGCAAAGCGACATTTAACAGGGTGAATTTTTTTCCTTAGCGATATCGTTTAGTATTTTCTGAATTTTTTCTATGCTTTCTATGTCGTGTATTGAAGTGGGTAAAACTTTTAATTTCAATTTCTTCAGTTTGGCTGTTTGTTTTTTTATTTCTTTCGCATCTACCATGTCGCTTTTACTGATAAAAACATATTCCGGTTTTTTCAGCAAAGCTTTATTAAACTGGCTAAGTTCTTTTCTTATTATTTTATAATCTTTCGCCATATCTTCTGACTCCGTGGAAATAAAATGAAAGAGAGTCCTTGTCCTTTCTATATGATGCAAAAATTTAATTCCCAAACCCTTGCCTCCCGACGCTCCTTCAATAAGCCCGGGAATGTCGGCTAAAATCAAATCGTAATAAACTCCAAGATTGGGCTCAAGTGTCGTAAAGGGATAATTCGCCACTTTGCTTTTTGCGTTTGTGAGTTCATTCAGCATGCTCGATTTGCCAGCGTTGGGCAGTCCAATAAATCCCACATCAGCGATAAGCTTTAGTTCAAAATTCAGCGCGAAGCTTTGCCCTTCGTGGCCAAATTCAAATTCTTTGGGGGTAGTGTTGGTTGATGAACGAAACAAAAAATTGCCTTTTCCGCCACGACCACCCTTGGCAACTAATATTTT
Source organism: uncultured Candidatus Saccharibacteria bacterium (assembly GCA_964357175.1). Taxonomy (GTDB): domain Bacteria; phylum Patescibacteriota; class Minisyncoccia; order GWC2-36-17; family CAYHJU01; genus CAYHJU01. The sequence goes on along the minus strand of CAYHJU010000020.1, from coordinate 10,007 downwards.
TTCTCCGATTTTTAAAATTTCCTGCTCCGCGCCAGTCGTAAGATTGTGGATTACTGTTCCGATAGGCACTTTAAGTGTTATATCTGGACCGCCTTTTCCGTCCACAAATTGACCCCTTCCATCTTCACCGTCTTTGGCCTTAATGTCTTTTTTAAATCTAAATTGCCTAAGCGCGCTCAGATCTGAAACGCCCTCAACATAAATACTGCCGCCATTGCCACCATTGCCACCCGCAGGACCAATGGCCATTTTGCTTTTATTAAAAGCCACTACCCCATTTCCTCCCTTTCCGGCAGATATTTTGATTGTAATATCATCAATTAACATAGGCTTCATTCTAACCTACTAAAAAAATTTGTCTATCGCTAAAAATTAAAATCAAACAAACCTCCCCGAGGGAAGGTTTGTTTTTGTTTTTCTAATACACGAAGGATCTCCTCAAGAGTAACTTTTTTATCTTGGCCTTTGTTGTTTATACCCCAACAGTGACCGGAGCCAAAAGTATAAGTATTACCTTTTATATTTTTATTTAATTTTTCTATTACGTCTGGTCCAATATTTTGCACGTCTATTTCTTCTCCACTCCCAATGCTTATTATCATTGGCCTGGTATCCATGTCATTGAAAATGGACATATGAGCTATTGTGCCGTGAATATCTTCTGTGCATTTAGAGCTTATTATTAAATACCCATTTTGTTCAGTGCGCCTATCCCAATCTTTTTTAGCGATAGCTAAAAGTTCGTTCTGATTTGGATTTATTTCTCCTATGAGCTTTTGCTCCAATTCTAAAACCTGATTTATTTCTTCTTTGGAATACCCAGCATCTCGAAGGCCTTGGACATATTTAGCGTCCATGATCCCAATTCCTCGTATTAATTTTGGATCAAATCCCCAGGATCGCATTTCTTCATCACCAATTTTAGCACTTGCTAAAAATTGCTCCAAGGAGCTCGGCTTTTTCTCGCCCGTTTCTTGATCTGTTAATCTATCTACTGTGTCCTTGTAGGTGTGGTGGTCGATTATTCTGACATTAAAGCCTTGTTTTTTTAATTCTTCTTCTTTTTCTATTCCTGGGATTTCAACAATCCATACGTCTGGTTTATTTGTTTTGTGCAGTTTTTCTTGTAAATCCAGCTCTGCGTCCAGATTGGCACCGTGTGGCTGTTTTGAGCAAATAGTTGTTATTCCAGCTTTTTCAGCAAGTTTTAAAATCAGATGAGCCTCAGTGTCATTATCGGGACACAAAAGTACGGTCCTGGAACGAATTTTTGTAGTTTCAATTTGAGAAAAGTTGTTCATTTTGTTTTTTATTCAAGATATAAAATCTTTTATGGCCTGGTCTCCCAAAGATTTACACACGAGCGTCGCTATGGAAAAATCTTCATTTTTTGTATATTCCGACGGTATGGCACAAGCATGGCATCCAGCAGCCACCCCGGCTTTTATGCCATTTAAAGAATCCTCCAAAACAAGACAATCCGAAGCAGAAGTGCCAAGCTGGTCAACACATCTATTATATATTTCTGGATCAGGCTTTCCTTTTTCTACCATATCTCCGGAAACAATAAATTCAAAAGCATTTACAAATCCGTGTTTTTCCAACAACACATCCACAAGAAATCTGCGTGATGAGGTTCCGATGCATTTTCTGATGTTATTTTGATCTAAAAATTTAATCAGATTGTCCAAGCCATCTAATTTCTCAACGGAATTTTTATAAGCTTCTACTAATTCCTGATCTTGCTCCATAAGAAGATCTTCGATTTTTTCATTCTTCCCCCAAAACTCATTCAATAATCCCATGACCTCACCCGCCCTTTTCCCCATCAATGTCATTTTTACTTCATTTGTAAAAATCTTGCCCCTTCTTTCGGACATCGCTCCTTGCACGACCGAATACGCCGATTCGGTATCGAACATCAAACCGTCCATATCAAATATTACTGCTTTGATCATTTGTGTTTTATAAGTTTAATTTTTTCTTCTCGGCGCAATTTTTTAATTTGAGCTTCTCGCTTCAGTGCCCTGCTTCTGTTTTTACACTTCTCAGCATATAAAACCTTAATTACTCCCCTGGATCTGGTGTAATGTCCGCCAGTTCCATTTTTATGTTCATCAAATCTTCGCTTCACGTCTGTGGTGATGCCCGTATAAATACTTTTATCGCCACATTCAATTAAATAAACAAAATACATGATCATTCTTTAATTGTCGGTTGACCCAGCTTGACCAAAATACACTTGGCTGTTTCCTCTGGTGTTTGATCTGAATTATCAATAATTTCTCCAAAAGATGGGCTATGTATACCAATACTATAATGGTACTTAATTCTTTCCAATTCTGAATCTTTTAATTGTCGGCTTCCTCTATCAGTAAGGACCTTTTCAATTTTTGGCGCGAGAGTAAAAAAGCAAATTTTATCATTAATATCTTTTAATTCATTTATTATAAAATCGTAATTTTTTTGAGATAGGGGGTATGGAATAATTACATTAAATTTTTTGTTAGAAAAATTTCTTATTACTGAAATTGCATTTTCCAAATTAACCGGAACGGCTTGATCGATGGGCATCCAATCAATCATGCGCATAAAAACATCTACCTCCACTAAAGCAGCGTTTGCAAGTTTCTTTGCTAAAATATTAGCAATAGTAGTTTTTCCTGAATTAATTGATCCGTTTATGAATATAATCATATTTTTATTATATAAAAGACCCAGGGTGCTCACTTGGGTCTATTTAAAATTTTTATTCTTTTCTAAAAACAATAATAATCTTTCCCAATTATTGTCCTTCCAAAAATTTAAATAATCCTTGTTTGAAAGTTCGGACAGCGGTCTAATGAAGCCATCTGGGATGAACAGGGAGTCTATCCATCCATATTCTTTCCTGTGTATATTTTCACCAACCTCCCTAGAAACTCTACCTTTAAAAGTACTCGTAAACGAAACTGGTTTGCCATTTGGTTCACAATAAGCAAGACAACTTTTCCATACCAAACATCTTTTTTTCTTATTCTGCATCATGGCAATTAAATCTTTGGCTGAAAGCCACTTGTTGATATATTTAATAAAAGGACCGGGAAAACCATTAAAAGCTTCGATGTAACACCCTCCATCAGAAACGGCCACTGGCTTATTCAAAACGCTGCTTGCCCAGCACGCTGAAAATTCAGCTATTTTTTTTACCGATTCATCTTGAATTTCTGATATGTTCATTCTTTTTTGAACCAATTTAAAAGCACTGCCGTTTATTTGTTTTTGTGCAATTTTATATTTATAAGAATTACTTGTAACAAAGATTATTTCGTTCCGATTGTTCATATTCATATTACATCAAGATTTTAGCTAAAGACTCTAACTGCGGGACTCTCGCCGCTTGGCGGGACAAGTTGGATTCTCCGCCAGAGGGCGCCTGTCCGCCTATGGAGGAGATGCGCCTCGGGCGCAGAACCAAGATAAATACTTCTCACCGAGAGCTGCGGGACTTGGATTCGGACCAAGATAACATGCTTCAGAGGCATGCGTCCTACCATTAGACGATCCCGCAGCTCTCGGTGTAAATATTTATTTATTTGCTAATATTTTATCTAGAAATTCTCTTCCTTTGCCAGATTTCAAAAACAATTCTCGTTTTCGCGCTTCGCTTAAAGTGGAAAACTCTTCGCTGTAAATAAGCGTCCATGGAATTCTTCCTTTCGTGTATCGACACCTGCCCTTATTATGTTCCACTATTCTACTTTTTAAATCTTCTGTACTTCCGACATACCGATTACCATGTGAAATGCTTTTTAAAACGTAAGTGTTATACATAAATTAATCTGATTTTTGTGACAAGGATTCTCCGCCAGAGGGCGCCTGTCCGCCTATGGAGGAGATGCGCCTCGGACGCAGAACCAAGATAACATGCTTCAGAGGCATGTGTCCTACCATTAGACGATCCCGCAGCGCTGCCAACAAACGTTAGGCTAAGGGATAATCCCGCAAAATATAACAATTTAAAGATAACAAGTTTTGTATAAAAAGAAAAGACCGCCAATCGTGGTGAGTCTTTTCTTTAAAAATTAATCCTTCTACTTTCTATTTTCTACTTTCTAATTCTTAATATTCCTTCAAATATCTACGCATCGCCAGGGCGCTTCCCAAAACAGCTATGCCGACTCCCACTAAAAGCAAAATCAGATAGATGAGAAAAAGATGGCTTGTGAAATAATAGTTGAAATCCATGCTCGGCATAAATATTTTAATCTTTGGAGAAAAATAATAGATGATGGGCCAGGAAATCACAAACGCCAAAAAAGAAGAAATGACTCCCTGCAAAAATCCATTCACCAAAAATGGCCCCCTGACAAACCAGTTGGTCGCTCCCACAAGGCGCATAATCCGAATCTCTTCGCGCGAAGTGTATATCACTAAACGAATAGTATTGAAAGAAACCAAAAGAGCTATCAACGCCAAGACAATAGTCATCGTGAGTCCCGCGATGCGAATGCCCATTATAAAAGACGAGATTTTGTTTATAACACTCTGATTTTCCGGGTAGTTTACATTGTCCAAAATATCCTTGTAGTGCGAATAAATATAATCATTTATAGCTTGGTAATCTTTTATGTTCTTGGAGCTCACGCTCAAGCTCGCCTCAAAAGGATTACCTTCCAGCTCCGCCAACGCTTGAAGCGAAACTGGATCGTTTTTGTGTTTCTCCTTAAAACCATACAGAGCCTCATCTTGGGAAACATAACTAACGGATTTTACTTGCGCCAAGCCCTCCAAATCTTCCTTCGCACGCAAAATACTGGACTCTTTGGTGTCCGGTTTGAAATACGCGCTGATATCTACTTTATTTTGCAATTCGCCTGATAAATTGAAAGTAAAAATCAAAATAAAAATCAGCATCATCACCATCAAAAGAGTTAAGACCATAACACCGACACTGGCAGTTGAAAGCCAGCCATTTCGCCAAAAATTTAGCGCTCCCGTATTAAAAATTCTTTTAAAATTTTCCATGTTTTTGTAAATTGAAAATTAAATTATTGGAAATTGTTTGAAAATTGGGAATTGAAAATTGAAAATTTCTACAGAATGTACCTTCCCTTTTTCTCATCACTTACTATTTTACCATTATCTAGGGTTACTACTCTATTATTGAGCGTGTTAATTATTTCTTTATCATGACTGGTTAAGATAACTGTCGTGCCGCCTTCGTGAATTTTCAAAAGTAATCTCACTACATCCCAAGTATTTAAAGGGTCTAAATTTCCTGTCGGCTCGTCAGCAAGTAAAATCTCCGGGTGATTTACCAAGGCCCGCGCAAAAGCTAAGCGCTGTTTTTCTCCACCGGAAAGTTCTCCGGGGAAATGCTTGGCTTTATCTTGCATGCCCACTATCTCCAAAACCTCTTCGGTGGTTTTGGTAATTTCAGAAAGACTCTTGCCCTCAAATTCCAAAACAAAAGCTATGTTTTCAAAAGCGGTCTTTTGAGGAAGAAGCTTGTAGTCCTGAAAAACCGAGCCGATCTTTCTGCGCAAAAAAGGAAGTTCTTTTTGATGCAAGCGATGCACATCTACATCATCAACAAAAACTTTTCCCTCGGTAGGGACAACATCAGCGATAAGCATGCGTAAGAGAGTCGTCTTGCCGGCTCCGGAAGGCCCCACAATAGAAACAAACTCTCCCTTGCCCACAGCTAAATTGACCTTGTCTAAAACGACAGATCCATGAGGATATAATTTTGAAACTGAATCAAAAAGAATTAATGGCATATGTTAAAATCTCAAAAATAAAAAATTAAACCCCTGCCTGCCGGCAGGCAGGTCAAATCCTAAAATAATAAGCAGATATTGACAAATCTTATTTTAGGAGTATAATACAGACACAATAGGAAGGAGGCGTCGGATGCCTAAAACGGAGGAAGCTCAGGTAAACCTGGATCTGGACGAGCTTCAGAGGGAAACGGAACAATTGCTCGCTCTTCTCAAAGATCGACAACTGGGAGTGATGAGCTGGTACATGTTCATGCGTGAACGCCTGCAGAACATGCGCGCGCTCACCTCAAAGTTTCTCAACCGCAGAATCGGCAATTAGCCTTCGAGTGGTTCCCGCCACGTCTTCGGACCTCTGGCGGGCTTTTCTTTTTAAACAACAAGTTAATAATAACCCAGGTAGCAACAATTTTCAAACAGAAAAAATTCAAAATAATTATTTTGGCAAAGTGATGAACTTTTTAATTTTCTAACTTAATTTCCGCCTCAATGAACTTATCCAGATTTCCCTCCAACACACCTTTTACATCTGAGGTTTCCACATCCGTGCGGTGATCTTTTACCAATTGGTATGGATGGAAAACATATGAGCGAATTTGATTACCCCACTCAATAGAAACTTTTTCTCCTTTAATGTCTTTGATTTCTTTGGCTTTCTGGCGTGAGGCGATTTCAAAAAGTTTACTGGCTAAAATTTTCTCCGCCAAAGCGCGATTTTGTGGCTGAGATCTTTCCGTCTGAACAGAAACAGCGATACCAGTTGGTTTATGCACTAGACGCACAGCGGTGCTTCTTTTATTTACATTTTGTCCGCCCGGACCCGAGGAGCGAAATGTGTCCAACTCAATATCTTCCGGATTGATGTTTATCTCACCCACACTTTCAATTTCAGGAATGACTTCTACATACGCAAAAGATGTGTGGCGTAAATTTTTTGCTGAAAACGGAGATACGCGCACCAGACGGTGCACACCCATTTCTTTGCTTAAATATCCAAAGGCGTATTTTCCATTTATTTCCATGGATGCGTTTTTTATTCCCTGCCCCTCATCGCCATCGTGTTTGTGCAAAATGGTAATTTTCCAACCGCGCGATTTGGCATATTTTTCATACATTTGAAAAAGTAGCGCTGTCCAATCCTGCGCGTCTTTGCCGCCAGCCCCGCTATAAACGCTTAAAATCACCGGCCGATCTTCATATCTGCCAGAAAGAAAGTATTTAAGCTCTTCTTTTTTTAAATCTTCTTTTAATTTTTCAAATTCAACCGCTAAATCATTTAAAACCGCCTCTTTTTCCTCTTCTGAAAAATCCGAGAGCTTGGCCGTTTCATAATCTTTATGCAAAACGCTTAATCTATTTTCCAAATCTTCCCAAACCTTCACATCTTCTGTTAGGGCAGATTTTTCTTTTTCAATTTTAGCCGCTTCCAAATTATTTTCCCAAAAGTGCGGGTCTTGCGTTGCTTTATCCAGCTCAGCTATTTTTATTTTCTTTTGGGACAAGTCAAAGACGCTCCTTTGACTGAAGAATGGCGACTTCGAGTTCTTTTAATTTTTCTTCAAAATTTTGTATAGCCATATTTTTGGAGCCGAAGGTGGGATTTCCCGCCCGAGGCGGATCCGCCTTTGGCGGAGAACCGAGGACCCGCGGTTTATCCCGATGTTGTAAATTTTGCCTGGAGCCGCCTCTCGGATTTGAACCGAGGACCCACGGTTTACGATACCGTTGCTCTACCACTGAGCTAAGGCGGCAAAAAAATAATCGGCGGGCAAATGTGCCACTGAACTAAGGGGACGATGTTTTTACTATTTTTAGTGTATATAAAAAATCATTAAATGTCTACGAAATAAAAACTTTATAAATAAAAAGGCCCCGACCTGTTGTCGGGGGTTTTAATTATTAAGACGTAAGCATTCGCGCCAATTCCCTTTTTGAATCAATGATGGATACTTTTGGTCTGTTTGATTCAAACAAAACCTGCAAAGATTTTCTTACAAAAAACAATTCTCTTTGCGGAAAACCGTTCCCACAAATTTCAGGCACTAATTCCCGAACAATGTTTTCTATGTCAATGCGCGCCAGATGATTAAAATTTTTCGCGCAAAGACATCCGTAGCGAATCTTTTTTTCTTTTTCTGGAGTAGGATTTTCATTTTGATTTTTTATCATTTTTTCAACGCGCAAGATGACGCTTTCCATGGCATAAATCTTTATAAGCGCGTTAGAGATCCTTGATAAAATAGATTGGGCGGAAACAAACTCTTCTTCTTTGACCCCCTTGAACCTTTTCATCGCTAAACCGACAACCAATCTCACGATAGTTTTGTATTTAGAAAGAAGTTCTTTTTCCGTTTGCCAATCGTCATTATTTTTCGCTCCTTTAAAATCGTGAATAGTTTTAAAAAACGGCACGCCCTCTTTCAAAATCAGCGTCAGGGTCGGCAACTTCAATTCTTGAGCCAATCTTTTAAAGTTTTCTACCCAACCAAGCCTTGGTTTTTCTTCCCCTTTGCGAGGAAGCGCTCTCGCGATTAAAAGCATCGGTATCAGTAGACGATTAATCTCATTGGTGCCTTCAAAAATTCTGTTAATTCTAGAATCGCAATAAAACCTCGTCATCGGGTATTCCCGTGAATAACCGTAGCCTCCCAATATCTGCACCCCTTCATCAGCCACAAAGTCCAGCGCCTCGCTCCCAAAAATTTTCATTATGGAACACTCCGCCGCATATTCTTCCATCGCCGACAGCACGCCTTCGCTACTTTGTTTATCAGCCTCTCTTAAACGAGCATCAATCATTCCGGCAGTTCTGTACGCCATAGATTCACCGACAAAAATCAAAGCCGCCATGTCAGCTAATTTTTCCTTTATCAATTCAAAGTTGGCGATAGGCTGATTAAACTGAACTCTTTGCAAAGAATATTTTAAGGCCTCGTCTAAAACAACTTTTGCCATGCCGACGCATCCGCCGCCCAATTTAAACCGTCCAAAATTCAAAACATTAAGAGCTATTTTAAATCCCTTGCCCCTCTCACCCAAAAGATTTTCTACTGGCACCAAAACGTCATCAAAAGCAAGAGCGCAGGTTGAGGAGCTCCAAAGCCCCATCTTGTCTTCTTCTTTTCCAACAATGAAACCTTGTGAATTTCTTTCAACAATAAAGGCGGAAAAATCTTTGCCGTCAATTTTGGCAAAAACAATAAAAATGTCCGCGAAACCGGCGTTGGTAATAAACATCTTGGAGCCATTCAAAACATAGTGAGTTCCTTCCTTGTTTAATACCGCCGTCGTTTTTCCAGCTTTAGCATCCGAACCAGCATTGGCTTCGGTTAAAGCGTAAGCGGAAATAAGCTCTCCGGAAACGATACGCGGCAGATACTTTTTCTTTTGCGCCTCCGTACCAAAAAATATAATAGGCCAAGAGCCAATGCCCGCATGCGCTCCGTGAGATACGGCAAAAGAAGGCGCCGCACTCATTTTTTCAGCAATGAGCAAAGAGGTTATCTTGTCTAATTCCATACCCCCATATTTTTCCGACACATCCACTCCCAAAAGACCCAATTCGGCCGCCTTTTGAAGCGTTTTTCTCACCAAATTCCAATCTTTTTGTTCCGTTTCTTTTACGTGAGAAAGAACTTCTTTTTGGGTAAATTCCGCAACCATATCAGCGATCATTTTTTGATCTTCCGAAAAATCCTCCGGTGTAAAAACATTTTCTGGAGATGATTCTTCAATCAAAAACTCGCCGCCCAAAATACTGTTTTTTCTGGGGGTATCCATGCTCCATCTCCTTGTTTTTAAAAGTGCAGAACTTGGCTTTAGTATAGTGAAAAAATAATATCTGTCCATATTTAGAAATAAAAAAATAGACAAACGTAAAAAAGTTGCTATATTAAATTCAACGACTTGCTCCTTAAAAATCGGTGGAGGAAAAGGTGAAAACAAAAAGCAAAAGAGTAAAGGCTTGGGGAAAAAGAATCTGCATTAAAGATGGCAACAAAGAAATTGCTCGCGCTTATGTTTACTTTATGACAAACGATCTGCATGAAGAGCCTTTTGCTTTCTTGGAAGATGTCTGGGTAGATGAAAATTACCGAGGAAGAGGACTTGGACAAGAAATCGTGCAAAAAACCATAGACGCGGCCAAAGGGGCCGGCTGTTATAAAATGATTCTCACTTTTCGCCACCCAAAGGAGTGGTTGCGTTACTTTTATAAGAGGCTGGGATTTGAAGACCACGGAATGG
>CAYHJU010000019.1:0-18032 GCA_964357175.1 uncultured Candidatus Saccharibacteria bacterium | reverse complement strand
GTCGCATATCCTAAGAAAGAGCATTAGATTTTGGTCGTTACTAGCCCGTACGCCTTCACAAATTTAGCGCAGGCGAGCGGGATTTTTTAAATTTAACTTTGCAAGTATACAAAAAATGATGTTAAAATTAATTTAGACACCATTATGAATCTTGAACAATTTACAGAAAAATTGGGTGAATACTCTACGCAAGATCGCGAATTGATTTCTCGCGCCTTTTTATTTGCCCAAGAAGCGCACCAAGAACAAAAAAGGGCGAGCGGCGAACCGTTTTTTAATCATCCGCTCCATGTGGCATTGAGCTTGGTTGAGTTGAATTTAGACGCGCAGACTATCGCCGCGGCGCTTCTGCATGACGTGGTAGAAGACACGCCCACGACAGAAAATCAGATAAAAAAAGAATTCGGCGACGATGTGGCTTTTTTGGTTGCCGGAGTGACTAAGCTGGAAAAAATTTTTTACAACCCCAGCAAAAAACACGCTGAGAACCTACGCAAGATGATACTGGCGATGGCAAAAGATCTGCGTGTGGTTTTTATAAAACTCGCCGACAGATTGCATAATATGCAAACCGTTTCCGCGCTCACGCCAGAACAGCAACAAAAGATGGCGCAAGAAACGATGGAAATCTATGCGCCATTGGCATCACGTCTGGGCATTAGAAAATTTCGCAATCAGCTTGAAGACCTCTCTTTTCAATATCTATATCCGCAAGAATTTGACTGGGTTAAAAAAATCTCACAACCTTTTATCGAAAAAGGTGGAGAATATTTAGAAAAATTAAAACCTTTAATTTTTCACGAGCTTGCGGGGGCAGGGCTTGAGCCGATTAAAATAGATTATCGGATAAAACATTTTTGGAGCCTATATAATAAACTTTTGCTTTGGGAAAAAGATATAAATAAAATTTTTGATATCGTCGCAATGCGCATCATTTTACCCACCGTTGGAGATTGTTATATGGCAATGGGAATAATTCATAAACTCTGGAAACCTGTTCCCGGAAAAATTAAAGACTATATATCTATTCCAAAACCCAACGGATACCAAAGTTTACACACAGTCGTTTTTTGCGTAGATGGAAAAGTGACCGAGTTTCAAATTCGCACTCCGCAGATGCAAAACGAGGCCGAGCAAGGTATCGCGGCGCATTGGTTTTATGAAGAACGCGGAAAAAAAGTTAAAAAATACGCCAAATTGCCCAGTCGTCTCACCTGGGTAAAACAGCTTCAAGAGTGGCAAAGTCACGGCGTCAACAGTAAAGAATTTTTGGAGAGTTTGAGGTTAGATTTTTTTCAAAATAGAATTTTTGTCTTTACTCCCAAAGGTGATGTTATAGATCTTCCCCAAAATGCTACGCCAATAGATTTTGCTTACGAAATACATTCAGATATAGGTAATCATTGCGTGGGAGCCAAAATAAACGGAAAGTTGTCACCGCTTGATACAGCATTAAAAAGTCAGGATGTGGTTGAGATTTTAACTAATCGATCAAAAAAACCTTCTCAAAAATGGATTTCTTTCGCAAAAACCACAGGCGCTAGAAGCAAAATAAGAGGTTTTTTGGAAAAAAATAAATCCCCACACCTTCCTACGAAACATTAAGCCTCATACTCGCAGGAAGAATTCTATGGCGCTAATTCATGCCCGTAACAAGCCATTGTAAGGTGTGGGGATAAATCACGCGAAAAGTAATCCGCTTTTATTCTCCAACTATCTTGTCCAAAATATTTTTCAATTCTTCGTCCGAATAATACTCTATAGCAATGCGCCCACCCTTGGAGCGCGGCTGAATGTTTACTTTTGCTCCCAAAATTTCTTCTAGCCTGTTTTTAATATTTTTTATTCGCGGATCGGCGTCTATTTCTGTTTTAGAAAACTTTTTTATCTGCCTCACTCTTTCTTCAAGATCTCTGACGGTCATGGGATTTACCAACATTGATTTATACAAATTTATTTGTTGAACTCCATTGTCTAAAGAAACTAAAATTCTGGCGTGTCCCTCACTCAATCGTCCTTCTTTAAGGGCCGTCTGAATTTCTTCGGGTAAATTTAAAAGACGCACCGCATTAGCTACCGCCTCCCTGCTTTTGCCTGCCATTTCAGCTATTTCTCTTTGAATAAGATTAAATTCTTCCTGCAAACGTGAATAGGCCAGCGCCTCCTCAATAGGGTTTAGGTCATGGCGCTGTAAATTTTCTATCAGGGCCAATTTCAAAAGATCACGCTCGCTCGGAGTGGTCGAGTGGATTATGGCCGGTATGTGAGGAAAGCCCACCATTTGGGCGGCGCGCCACCTTCTTTCTCCGGCAATAATTTGATATTCCACATCGCGTCCGCCATCGCTTCTTTCACGCTCTATTTTTGAAACAACTATCGGCTGCAAAATGCCGTGCTCTTTTATGGACTTTGATAGTGACTCAAGCTCTGTCGGATCAAAATATTTTCTTGGTTGTTCGGGGTTTGGTTTTATTTTTCCTATTTCAACCAAAAAAACTGATTGGTGGTGATGCGCGTGGCGATTCTGTTCTTCGCCTGAAATATTTTTATTTGTGTTCGTGCTTTGACTGACGCTCTTTTTGGGAATTAAAGATTCCAGTCCTCTGCCTAAATGATTTTTCATATTTTGGTAACTAGAATCTAGAATTTAGTATCTAGAATCTATCATTTTTGTATTAATTAGAAATAATAATTTTTATAACAATGTCTTGACAAATTTTATTTTAGGAGTATAATGTATTCAGGAGGTGCCCAATGCGTATTCGCGAGCTCCTAATCTCTTTGTTGTTGAGTTGTTTCACTGGCTTGCTTTTCGTAGGCTTTGGAATGGATCACATTTATGCGACTCTGATCGGCTGCCTGTTCTTTCTCGGAGCACTTTCGCTCTTTAATTACCTCGAGCACGGAAAGTTCATGCCCCTTGTTCGCCGGCCAAGAAAGATCCTTGTTCTCAAATTTCCCGGCGCCAGCCGTCCTTATAAGGCCTTGGTCCTGGAAGAGATGGGTGATTTCTATGTAGCTCGTCTCGATTACGGTGATGAAAAGTTCAAGGGGCGAAAAGTTCAAATTCCCAAAAACCATCCCGACATCGCCGAAGTTCTGACCCCACAATCAAGGCCCGAGTGATCCTACTCACTTCCCACCAAATTGGTGGGTTTTTTCTTTTCAATGATTTAATAATAACCCGAGCAGTAATAATTTTCAATTTGTAAATTCTGAAATTGAAAATTTATTGAAAATTAGAAATTGAAAATTGAAAATTTTTGAGATTTTATATTTGAGATTTGAGATTTTCCTCATGTGCCTGTTCTTGTGTCATCAACAGCTCTTCTTTTGGAGTTTCTAATAAAATTTCTTCCGGTTTATTTTCTTCAATTAAATTTATTTTTTCTTGAAAATTTTCCTCCGGCTCTTTTATTTCACTTCGCATTTCCGGCCCAAGGTCGACCTCAACCCCAGGCTGATGAGCCTCGGGCTCAAGCCCCGGACTGGCTTCTTGTGGCACAATTGCGCCTTCCTCCGCGCCCTCATTAATTTCTCCCTGCACCACAGTTTCTGGATATAAAATATTGATAATTTCTTGCGCCAACTGTTTGCACGAAGAGGCCGCCGCAGATTCAGGCGCGTACTGAAATATTGTCTGACCAAAACTTGAGGCCTCAGAAAATTTTATACTGCGAGGAATAATGGTTTTAAAAACCCTGCCGGAAAAATTGCGCCCCACTTCTTTCGCCACCTCTTGATTCAACTTATTGCGCGCGCCATACATATTAAGAAGTATCCCCAAAACATTCAATTTTTTATCTGAGTTTTCCCTGATTAAATCTATCGTTTTCAAAAGCTGGCCCAAACCTTCTAGCGCATAATATTCACATTGCAAAGGAACTAAAACCTCGTCTGTCGCATAGAGCGCATTAATCGTCAAAAGCCCTAAGCTTGGCGGACAATCAACCAAAATTATATCGTAATTATTTTCTACTTGAGATAAAATTTTATTCAGTTTATTTTCTCTTTCTGGTAAATTTACAAGTTCAATGTTGGCGCCCGCCAGTTCAGGCGAGGCCGGTAAAATATCCACGCCCAAAAATTGAGTGGGCTTTAAGCATAAGGAAATGTTTTCTTCCATCAACGCATCATAAATAGACGCCTGATTTTCAAACAATTTAAAACCGATTCCAGAAGTGGCATTGGCTTGCGGATCAAAATCCACCAGTAAAATTTTCTTGCCCAAAGAAGCGAGCCCCGCCGCTAAGTTTACTGTTACCGTGCTCTTGCCCACTCCACCTTTTTGATTACAGATTGAAATTTTAAAAGCCATTTGATACAATTGGAATTAATAAACAATATCGAAACTAAAGCTGTTTACATTATAAAGATTATCACAAATGGGCGAGTGGTGGAATGGCAGACACGCACGACTCAAAATCGTGTGCCGCAAGGCATGGGAGTTCGACTCTCCCCTCGCCCACAAAAAAATATTTTTTTATTAATTCTTTTTTGTCCGTTAAATGACGAGTAATTAAACGGATATTTGAATATGAAATATAAATTTTATATCACTTCGGAAAAGGCCTGGGACGCGATGCTGGAAACAATAAAAAGCGCGCAAATATATATCTTTCTTGAGATGTATATTTTTGTGGACGACATTGAAACAAATAAATTTTTTGAAGCTTTAAAAGAGCGGGCGGAAGGCGGCGTTAAGGTAAAAATAGTTATCGATTCTTTTGGAAGTCGGGAGTTGACTTCAAAAATAATAGAAGAAATAAAAAACGCCGGTGTTGAGTTATTATTTTTCAGTTATTTTTTGAAGCACACCCACAAAAAAATTCTCGTAGTAGATAGCAGAGTTGCGTATTTAGGAGGAGTAAATATTCACAAAATTTTTCAAAAATGGAACGACTTACAACTTCGCATCACCGGACAAATGGTTAAAAAAATTGCGCGATCTTTCGCGCGCACTTATCAGATGTGCGGTGGCAAAGATATTTTTGTTTTAAATCATATTAATAAAAAAACTTTTTTTAGAAAATCCGAATTTCGATTTTTAGAGCACATACAGCTAGGAGAAAAAAGCCGCATTAAAAAACATTACAAAGAAAGAATCGGGCTTGCTAAAGAAAAAATAACCATTGTATCACCATATTTTGCGCCTCGCAGATGGTTAATAGGTTCTTTACATCAGGCCATACTTCGAGGCGTAAGTGTAGAAATTATTTTACCTCAAAAATCCGATAGTAAAATAATTGACCGGGTAAATTATTATTATTTACTAAAGTTTTGCCCATTAGGAATAAAATTTTATCTACAAAAAGAAATGATCCACGCCAAAGCGATGACTATAGACGAGAAAGAGAGTTTTGTGGGATCTCAAAATATTGATCTTTTGTCATTTGATTATTTGCTTGAGGCGGGGATGTTTTTTACAAATAAAAAAATGGTGGCTGATTTAAGTCAAATTATTCAGAATTGGAAAAATAATTCTATCATTTTTGATCCAAAAATGTACAAAAAAACATGGCTTGATCACATTATCGCTCCAGTCATTCGTATATTTCAGTCGATAATTTGAATTAAAAAATTCTAGACTTGACAAGTTCTTAAATCAGAGTATAATGCAAGGCAATGATCGCGACATCTAAGCCATTGTGGCTGGAGCGCATCAGAGGTCGTTCTTTAAAAGGAGGTGTCTCATGTTGGAAATAGTGTTTTGTGCCGCTCTGGTCGCCATCTTCTTTATTCTTTTTGGCATTGCTATCAAAGAGAAAGAGAAGGATCCGTTGACGATTTTTGTGTCTATGGCTTTTGGCATCCTTTTTTTAACCGCCTCCTACACCATCTGCTATAGGATAGGTCAAGACGCGGTGCGTACAGGGGAGTCTCTGTCCGTGAATCAAATTGCCGCCGTAAGAACATCCTATCCATCAGCTGATCCGAAAAGAGATGGCGCCACGACATTTCTAGTGCAAGCGCTAGACTCTACCGTCGCTACTAATGACCGCAAGGTGTTCGAGAAGGAACTGGCGCCCGGAGTGGACCCCGTGTCTCTCACGCCAGGAACGCAGGTCATCAAAATAGGCGACAAGGTACACATCATCAAAAAGCCGTCATCTAATGGCTTCAAGTAAGCGCCCGCCCCGCCCTTTTGTCCTGAGCTTATCGAAGGACAAAAGGGCGGGGCTTTTCTTTTTATATTTTAAAAATTTTAGAATGTTTCACGTGAAACATTCTAAAAACAGCCCATCAAAGTGCAGGCTGTTTTTTATTTAATTCGGAAAAAGTAATAAAATAATTCGGAAATAAATCATAAATTCTAGATTCTTCGTCTAAATTTCCTGATTCTTGAATATTCCGGAATATTTTGCCTCCCCTTCGCACCTTTCAAAGATTATTTGACACAGTTTTTCCCCAGGAATCAACTTTAATTCGTTTGGCCCGGCATTATAAATCTCTAAAATTTGTTTATTGGAAACCCCCGGCTGTATAAATGGCGCGGTAATATGAATAGTTAGGCCTAAGCGAGCAAATCTTGATCTGGCATTAATCCATGCGCAAATATTTCCAGGCAGGGTTATTTTTTCTTTGGTTATTCCCAAAATCAATTCACCCGGCCTTAAAACATAAAAGTCTTTAATTTTAAATCTTTTTGTTATCTGTTTATAGTCAGTGTTTTCGGATATTTCCACTAATTGGCCATATTTAGGGTATACCCTGATCAAATTATCTAACGTAAAATCAACGGATGCCGGACCGACGGACTTTTCGTCAAACGGCTCTATTTTTATGTTTTTTCTCTTGATTTCCTTTAAAATCTCGTTTTTTGTTAAGATCATATATTCAATTTCTAATTTTTAATTTCTAATTTCTAAACAATTTTTAATGATTTTTATCAATTTTCAGTGTTTTTTATAATATTTTTGTATTTTTTAGTAAATTTTATTAAAAAATTCTACTTTCTACTTACTATTTTCTAGATTCTAGTAAATGTTTCACGTGAAACATTGCTTATATTGTAATATTTTTTGTGAATTTGCTTCTATTTGCTACTTTCTACTTTCTATTTATTAGCCAAGATTAACGTTTTCTATGTGCTCAATTCGTTCCAAGGTTCTATTTTTATATAAATAAACGATCAAAACATCAATTTGGTAGTCAGAATTGTACAAATTGTGCGAAGAAAGATATTCAGAGACGATTTTTTTCAATTTTCTTTGTTTAGAAATCGTTAAATTGTCCTCTGGGCGCAAATCATAACCTAAAATTCCCGTTTTTACCTCAAAAAAGATAGTTTTTTTGTCTTTTTTGGCAATAATATCTATTTCTCCTATCGGTTTCCAGTAATTTCTTTCAATTATTTGATAATTTTCCCTTTCTATGTAATCTGTAGCTAAATTTTCCCCGATATCGCCGAGTTGTCTTTTTTCTGAAGGCATATGTTTCAATCTAAAATATCAAAAATAAAATCCCTGCCTGCCGGCAGGCAGGTCAAATCTTACTGTGCGAACGAATGTTTCACGTGAAACAAATGTATTTTTAAATTCTTATTATAATTAATTATATCAGTTTTTTAAAAAAATAAAAGGGACCAAGGATCCAATCCGCCCAAGGCGGAAAGAATCCAAGGTCCCAAGCGTTAATTACTTGCGAACGCCAGCAAAACGGCAGATGTCAATCCAACCATCGTCGAACCAAGAGAGGTAGAGGTCACGCTCGGAGCCGTCCCTGCCGAGGTACGGACAACTGCGATCGCCGCGCGGGCCCTGCCACACGGAACCGAGGAAGATGATCGGAAACTGGCGCTGAACATCGGGGTATTTCTCTCCGAATGCCAGGCATTCCTGGATGCCCGCGGGTTTCAGATTCATCTTGTCCAGTTCGGCGAGCGCCTGGTCGGTGGACATTGTCCTGTTGAACTGGATGAGCTGGATGGTGACTTCCTTGGCACACTGCTGTGTGGTGGGAAAGTTCTTGTCCGTGATGTTGGGGTTGGCATAGTCGTAGTGACCAGAAAGGACTCCGGCTTCTACGCTACGGTCATATGTTGACCGTCAGAGTGACGACCTGATTTGTAGGCACGGGTTCGCTACATCCGACCGCCATCAAAACAAGAACGGAAAGAAGCAAAGAAACGAAAATCAGCGAACGCACCTTGTTCATCTTCTCCCTCCTTTGTGGATGGTTGTTGATCTTTTCCTTTTTGAGCGTTATTGCCCAAAAAGAGTTTGGCAAAGAACAGACTGAATGTTGTAGCCACACTATACACCCAAGATGTGATTTTGTCAAGCGCACCAAGTACCTTTTACTGCTTTCTGCATATGTGATTCGTGTAATTGCCCGCAGAAAATTTAAATGCTATTATAAAATTGAAATTCACCCCATTAAATAATCTTAAATTTTATATAAAATTTAAGATTAAAATTTGTTATATTAAATATTTCAATATAACCACCGGAAAAAAGATTTGCATAATATAAATAAATGACCTTTGTTAAATAAAAACAAATTTTATTTAACGGGGTAAAAAAATAAAATATGGCTGAACAAAAAAAAGTAAAGGTATATTCCACGCCGTCTTGTGTATATTGCAAAATGGCTAAAGAGTTTTTTGCGCAAAATAATATTAAGTTTGAAAATATTGATGTGAGCGTCAACCAAGAGGCCGCCCAGGAGATGATAAAAAAGTCCGGACAGATGGGCGTACCAGTAATAGAAATTGACGGACAAATGGTAATCGGCTTTGACAAAGAACGCATTGTGGAACTTTTGGGCTTGGGGAAAATTCACCCTGTTAAATAAAATTTATTTTAAATTTTTTGTTAAAATTATCATTAATATACTATTTTTTATTTATCAAATTTTTAAAGATATTATTTATAATAATAAATTTTAATTTTGAATTTTATATATAAAATTCAAAATTATTTAACAGGGTAAAGTATGTTGGACTTAATTATAGTCGGATCGTCCGCCGCTGGCTCTGCCGCCGGCATTTGGGCCGCAAGGCGCAATTTAAATTTTAAAATTATAGCCTTAGACACCGAAGGGGAGGTGGCTCTTTCCGGAGAAGTGAGTAATTACCCAGGAATCATAGAGACAAACGGCTTTGATCTGGCAAAAAAATTTAAGGAGCATTTGGATTATTATAAGGTCAATATTCAAGTTGATTCCGAGGTGAAAGAAATAAAAAAAGAAGGAGATGTTTTTATTATCTCTGGAATTCAGTTTGGAAAACCTTTTGAAGAAAAATCTAAAACTGTGATTTTGGCCACTGGCTCAAAGCCAAAACATTTAAATGTGCCGGGCGAAAAAGAATTTTATCACAAGGGAGTTTCTTATTGCACAGTTTGCGATGGACCACTTTTTAAAGATAAAATTGTCGCCACTATCGGCGGGGGAAATTCGGCGTTGGAATCCGCCATAATGCTGTCTGCTCTCGCTAAAAAAGTTTATTTAATAAATAAAAATCCGAAATTTAAAGGCGAGGCGATGTTGATAGAAAAAATTGAAAAGCTGTCAAATATTGAAATAATAAACGAAGCTCTTATTCAAGAAATAAAAGGTGGAAATTTTGTTGAAAAATTAATTTACAAAGACAAAAATGGAAAAATGAATGAGCTGGGCGTGGATGGAATTTTTGTTCACATCGGAATGCTTCCCAACAGCCAAATGGCGCCGCAAGATGTGAAAAAAAACGACTTGGGCGAGATAGAAATTAACACCAAATGCGAGACATCTTTGCTAGGATTATTTGCCGCCGGAGATGTGACAAATGTGCCCTATAAACAAATTGCTATCGCCGTAGGCCAGGGAGCATGCGCCGCATTGTCGGCGATATCCTATTTAAATTCACACTAACCCACTTACAAAAATTCAATTTTGTTCTATGTTTAAATTAGATCCCGCGATAAAATCAAATCTTTTGAATGTTTTGGAAGCAACAAAATTCTGGCCCAATAAAATTTTGGGTCAAAATTTTTTAATCTCTCAAAAAACTCGGGATGAGATTTGTCTTGCGGCCGAAATTAAAAAAAACGAAACGGTTGTTGAAATCGGCCCGGGATTGGGAACGCTGACAATTTTTTTAGCAAGACAGGCCAAAAAAGTTATCGCGGTAGAAAAAGATGGAAATATTATTGAAGCGTTAAAAATGGTTTTAAAATCAAACGATATAAAAAACGTTGAAATAATACAGCAAGACGTTTTAAAAACAAAAATGTCAGATTTGGTTGGTAAAAATCACTATAAAGTAGTAGCGAATCTGCCTTATTATCTGACTTCCAGATTTTTCAGGCAAATTTTTGAAGAAAAAAATCTTCCTGAAATAATAGTTACCACCATACAAAAAGAGGTAGCTCAGCGCATAAAAAGCAAAGAGCCAGATCACAGCCAGCTCTCTTTATCTGTACAAATTTTTGCCGAGCCAAAAATTATGGGCACGGTTAAGGCAGAATATTTCTGGCCCAAACCAAAAGTTGATTCGGCGATTTTAAAACTCACAACTAAAAAATCTTTGCCCGGCAAAAAAATTCTAAATAGATTTTTTGATTTGATTCACGCTGGATTTTCTTCTAAGCGCAAAATTTTAATAAGCAATTTGTCCAAAATTTTAAAGATGGAAAAGTCTCAGCTACAAAAAACATTTCAGAAGTTAAATCTTCCGGAAAATTCCCGCGCCCAAGAATTATCTCAAGACCAATGGCTTGAGTTGTCTCAAAAGTTATGATGATTTAATAACCTCCAAAAACTTGCTGTAGCATTTGTCGAGTTTTAGGACCCGCCATTCCAAACCCCGGCTGGCTCGATGAAGAAACCACGCCATAAAATATTTGGAATTTTCCAACAGCGCTCCTCGTCAAAACTCCATAATACCCCGTAACAAGGCCGCTAGGATACAAGCTGGAATCTTTGGCTAATATTTTTTGTAGGTTAGAAACATTATTGCCCCTATCTCCAAATTTAAGATTCGCGGAGGGAAATTGAATATTTTCTTGAGAAGGTTTTGGAGACGCGGTTGCGCTTGGACTGGCTGAAGGGGGCAAAGAAGATGGGGCGAGCAAGGGCAAAGACATATCTCTTATAGTAGAAGCGTTGCCCGAGGGATTTTCAAAAACTTTTATGTAGTGGCCCTTTTTTATATCCCCCGCGCCAATAGGATTCATATCACTATCAACTACGCGCGCGGAAGAAGAAATGGAGAATGTTAAGTCTAAATTTTGGTTTTGTGAAATGGTCAGAGAGTTGGCTGATATGTTTCTTACCGCCCCCTCCTTAAGACGATTTTCTCCTCTGTCTGCATCTGCCTGGCTAAAAGTAGACTCGTTGCTTATTTTGTCAGCAAGAAAAACGCCTATATCGCCAAATTCCGGCAATGGTTTTGGGGGGTCCGGATTTGCAGGAACTAACACCTTGCCGGAAACAACAACCTCATCGCCATTTTTAAACCCTAAAATTCCATCTATTTCCGGATATTTTTGTACGATTTTAATATTTTGATTAAAAATAATTTTCCAGATTTCGTTGGTTTTGGGAGTTCTGTCAGAATCATGTCCCCAGATAAAAAATTGACTGTACCCCACCCCAATAGAGTATATTTTGCCTTTTATATCCGCTTGATCTCCGGTTTTTGTGCCCACCTTAAAAACGGAATTAAAATTGCCGTCTGGTTTTATAATTTTTATTTCCGGAAGAGTTTCAGCAAAAGCATAATAAACAAAAAAGCCCAATCCAAAAATTAAACCGAGTAAAAGTATAAATAATTTTTTCTTCATAATTGTTTTATTACTGGCTAGTGCCTGTCATAATAATACTACCACCACTAGCAGATATAGTATACGCGCAATATGCATAAGTCCTACAAATTCCTGGCGACTGAGAAAGGCCCAATAGCCAGGCGCCCGCATGCGTGGCTCTGAATTCATAAAGCAGGGGACTAGCTAAAAACGGCCAATAGATCATATAGGTGCCAGCGCTTGGAGCGCTCAGCGTAATAAGTAGCCCGTTGCAACAAGAGTATGTATATGAAATTTTTCCTCCAAAAGGCGTACCCCCAGCGGCACGGGCTGTATTAATAAAAAAATTGTCGCTAGATTTTGCTAAGCTTTGCATTTGAGGCCTTATCTGCCCAGCATAAAAATTTTTGGCTTCCAAAAAAGCATCTAAATAGTTTTGCGCCTCAAGAGCGTCTACGCTTCCATCCGCATAAGCTATTCCCTTATTGATAAGCTCGCCTTGCAGTTCGTTAAAACCAATAATCGTTTTGGCAAATTTAATTGTTGCGCTGGCAGAATTTTTAATTTTAGCATTTTTATATAAACCGATAATTTCACTGTTGAATTTACTCCAGGCAACCAAAGATTCTTTGGTTGCTAATTTATCTGCTTGTTGCAGTTCCTGTTTGACTAATTCAGCAGGAAAAATTATATTTTCATTTAAAATCTTTTTGTAATCCGCGTCGTTTAAAAATTTTTCTTGAGCAAAAATCTGGTTTAGTCGCGCCATATAGTCTTCAACGCCACTTGTGCCTCCAGAGATAGAGACAATTTCCGCATCAACAACTTCGGGCAAGGGTAAAATATTTTGAGTTGGTAAAATATTGGTCGGAGAAGGGAATGTGGTGGGTAAAATTTTCTCTAAATCCCGCAAAGTCATCATTCCGTATGTGGGCAGAGGGTAGTTTTGGCCACTTGGTTGCGGTAATAAAGACCCCTGAACTCCTGATGGTTGAATGCTTGGCGTTATTTTGTTTTTTGAATCGCCCAGATTTTGCGCGACTTCTTTATTCTGATTATTTACCCTTAAAAAAAATGCGGCTCCCAAAAAAAGCGCCAATAACCCGCCAATTAAAAATATTGATAAATTTTGTCTGAACCAGGAATACATATTGTTTTTAATTTTTATCTTTCTGTTGTATAATTAAATTATAATACCAATAAACAAAAAATAGAAGCGAGATCGCTTTGCGGTTTTGACTGCACAAAAAATGTTTTTTGTTGTATAATTAAATAATATGTTAGACAAAATAAAAGACAGAGTTTTGTCGGCACTAACAACCGTTACCGTAACGATTGTTTTAGCTTTGATATTATTTGCTGGAATTAAATATAGCTCTTCTTTTAAAAATGAGGTTGTGCTTAAAGCATCGGATTTTGGCGCAAACTCAAAAATTTCTACATCTCGGGAAGTTTTTCAGTTGCCTCAGGTTGAAAAACAGGCCGCTAATCTTTTGCGAAGCGCCTTGCCGGATTTGAACAACTACAATCTTAGCCAAGGCGATATTGAAAGCATATCTCAGGCGTTAAATATAAGCGCCACATCCACAAAAACCCAAGTAGAGGGAATAAAAATGCTTCAATCACAAATAGCGCCATTGATATTCAAAGACAATCCCGACATAGTTGAGCTTTTTAATCTTGCGCCAATAAGCGATAAAAATATTAAAATAGACAATTCAAAAGAGGCCGGAGAAAAGTATTTGTCACGGGTGGCCTACTTTCTAAAAAACGATCTTCCCGAAAATGCCGCGCCCCCGCAAGCTATCTTATTGATTAAGGCTATCCAAAAAAACCCAGAAGCTTTTCCTGATATAGATTTAAAGGACATAAATTTACAGGATCCCGCCATAGATAACTTTTTAAACTTAAAGCTTTATATAGATTCTTATAAAAAACTTTTGGCGGACATAAAATCTTTGGCCGTTCCCAAAGGATTGGTTGATTTGCACAAACAAGAAATTTTAACTCTGCAAGTTACTGTCGCTTCTTTAAGCGCGGTAGATAGGTATCCCGAAAACAAGCTGGCATCGGCTTTTGCTTTTCAGGCGCTGAGCGAAGCTAGTAACAGATTAAACTCTATGATGAGTGATTTTAAAGCTTCACTTAAAACGCAATGGTCAATAAGTAATTAAATGCTATGAAAAAAATATTCACCAAATTGTTTCTGATTTCGCTCATAATGTTTTTTATTTTTGCGCCAACAATAAAAACCAAAGCGGCAAGTATGTATGTGCCCGTCGCTTGTGATAATTCTGGAGCTCTTTGCGCTTCGGAGGGAACAATATCTGGGTACACTACCGCCTGGCAAATGAACTATGGTGGCGGAGGGATGATTTTAGAAGCCATACAATCCCTTACGAAATTGGCAGATAGCAGTCCGTCGCTTTCTCTCGTTCACGCATTGGCCCAAAAAGTTACCGATTGGGTAGCGAAAGGCGGAGGCAATACTTATGCCAGATTTTTGTTAAATGACCAGTTTATACCTTTTATAATGAATAACTTGGTGCAAGGAATGCTAGGAACGGGCGGAAACAATAAGGCCGGCAACATCGTGCAGAATTGGATGGACTACACGTCCAATGCCAGAATAGGCGGTGGCCAACAATTTACCAAATCTTATTATAGCGATCCCGGATATTTGAATATGCCCGAACCCATGAGAAAACTGCTTGAAGAAAATTTGGATGCTCGCTATGGAAAATACGGGTCAGACACAGGCACACAGTACAAAGACATAGCTGGATACAATTATGATACAGAAAACCGATCAGGCGCGGACAATCCCTTTAAAATGTCCGAGAGTTCGGATCTTTTATTGCTCCTACAACCACAAAATAATTATCTGGGATCACATATTCTTGCTACAAACTATCAGGATTTAGTTTCTGACCGAGTGAAAGAATCGGCTGTAAATGAACCTCTGTCCAACGGAGGCGGCTATTTGAACACTAAAGATAGCCAAGGAAGGGTAATTCCTGGGGCCTTAAGTAAAGATGTCTACCAGCAACAAATAATTGAAACCATCAATGCCTCTCAAAACGTTAAGAGCTGGGCAGACGCTGAAAACTTTTTAGCGCAA
Source organism: uncultured Candidatus Saccharibacteria bacterium (assembly GCA_964357175.1). GTDB lineage: Bacteria > Patescibacteriota > Minisyncoccia > GWC2-36-17 > CAYHJU01 > CAYHJU01. The sequence continues at coordinate 3,182 of CAYHJU010000019.1, read as the reverse complement.
ATGCTCTCCGGAAAAATTGAAGGGTACCTACAGCAAAAATTCAATGAAGCAATCGGCACAACACCAAGCTATACGCTCAAACACATACTTGGCAACGATTAAAATCTAATGTATTTTATGAATCTCCCTAAAAATAAAAAGTTTGCGTTTAGAATATTGATGGTCTTTGTCCTGGTAATTTTTTTAATAAGCCCTTTTGCGTTGAAAGCCGGTGATGCTCAAGACGCGCTAAATGGCGCCGTAATTGGCGGAGGACTTTTTGCCAAGGTAGCAATTGACGCGGTTTTAAATGTTGTTAATTCATTGCTGTTAATAATGTTAGGTGTGGTTGGGGCGCTCATTGTTTTAATGGGACAATTGCTAGGCTTTGTACTTTCTATAACTGTAGACCCGCAATTTTACCAAGAAGGCATCGTTGGCACGGGATTTAAGATAGCTTTGCAGGTAGCTGACATGTTTTTTCTTTTAATAATGGTAATTATCGGCATCGCCACGATAGTGCAGTATGAAAATTACGGTTTAAAAAAATTACTTACCACAGTCATACTGGTAGCTCTTTTAATTAATTTCAGCTTGCCCATCAGCCAGTTTGTTATTGGTTTTGCCAACGATCTGACAGTTTTCTTTTTCAACAGCGCCTTTAAAGGAAACCTTTCCAAGATAGGAGATCTTTTGGTAAATCAACTGAGTTTGGCAGGTTTTGTAACCGATACAGAAACAGCAAAAAGTAATTGTCCTGGTTTTCTGGCCAGCTTCCTTGTTTCGCCTGGTTTCGCTATAGGCTGTAGGGCGATAGAAAAAGCGTGGAGCGTCGGAAGTGGCAACGCTATTTTGCAACAGCTTCAAGCGGCATCCTCTATTGTTGTAGCTTTGATAATATTTTTAATAGCGCTGATTTATTTAATCATAGGAGTCGTTTTGTTTTTGATAAGAACAGTGATGTTGTGGGCATTAATAATACTGGCGCCTCTGGCCTGGATAGCGGGAGTTTTGCCTCACACGGCGCATTTTGCGACTGATTGGTGGAAAAAGTTTTTTACTTGGGCATTTTTCCCTTTTCTCTACGCTCTGTTTCTTTACATATCCTTGAAAATAGTAACCAACCAGATATTTGTCAATTTAACGAGTGATTTTGCTCAGAGAATTGATACTTCGGGGCTCGCCGCGGGTTTTGTTAGTTTTGCCACACTATCAATAGGAACCATGTTGGGAACACTGACTCTTTTTGTTTTATTTTTTGGTGGAATTTTTATGTCTCTTAAATTGGCGGGGGGCGCGGGTGAAGCGGTAATAAAAGGAGGGCAGAAGGCCAAAGATTGGGCCGTGGGAGCAACAGGTAAGATGTTTAAACAAAGAGTAGGCGCTCCTGTCATGGGTAAGGCTGGTGAAAAACTGGCGCGTAGCAGAATTCCGGGACTCACCGCCTTGGGCAGAGGAGCAATGCTTAAGGCCGGAGCGATTAAGGGCGAACAAAGAGGTGAATACGAAAAGAAATATGCCAATATTGGCAATCTTTCACCCGAACAACAAAGGGTTTTGGTGCAAAGCACCTTGAGAAATCCAGTGGCTACAGGCATGGAAAAAGCTGCGGCCCTTTCTAAATTAAGAGAAACTAACGCCGGAGAATTCCAGCAAATTGTCGCCCAAGACGCTTCTGCTAAGGGCTACATACAGCAACACGGAACAGATAAAGATAAAGTGGAAGCGATAAAAGCAACGGGCGATGTAACATTTAAATTAACTCAAGACGAGGCTAAAGATCCTAAGAAAGTAGAGGACACCCTCAAAAAGGCATTTGCCTCTTTAACTCCTGACGAAGCCAAAAAGATGAAATTTGATGAGATACTTAAAAACAAGGCGCCACAAGAAGCCAAAATTATATCTGAAGCTGTTTTGTCACAATTAAATGGTGATTCTTTAACTCATATGGCGCAAGTCAATCCGAGCTCACTGAAAGCTTTGGCCGATAATTCCTCAAGGGGCCTAGCCTTGACCGGTGATGCGGAAAAAGATAAAAAGATTCGCAATGAACATTTTAGAAAGACGCTTCGACCAGATGCGGTGAAATATGCTTCAACTCCTTCCGTACAGCAACAGCTTGGAACCAGTTTTGAAGCTCCCGCAGAAAAAGAGTATCGCGAAAGACGCAAAAAGATCAAGGATAGAAAGCGGGCGCTGGAAAGACAAATAAGAGATAAACAAACGACAATTAAAAGAGAAGAAGAGAGGGTCATCGGCCACGAATAAATTTGTTTATTGTTTATGGATAATGAAATTTTACAAAAAATTAAAATTGGATCTGCAAATCCTAGCACAACTGATCCGGAAGATGACATTAGTGATCTCATAGATCAAATGCCGCCGCATGTTAAAGAGGTGTATTTTGCCTCCTCCACAGCAGATGAAATTTATAAAGCAACAAAAGAAAGCGGGGTGCCGGAAGATCTTGTGCCTAAGGCGGCGTTTTTGTTGGGTGATATGTTTTTAGGAATTTTGGATCCGAAAGATTTTACGCATGAACTGATAAATTTTGGCATTCCTGAGGCATCTGCCGTCAATTTTTATCGCGCTATTTCTCAATCAATACTTTTGAAAATAAAAAGCGAGCTGGACCAAATGTACGGTCCGGAACCTGTAAGCGCTATAAACATAGAAGAAAAACTGCTTCCGCCCCAATCGCCAGAGCCGCATCTGGCACGGCCAGAAATCCCGCAACAAGAAGAGAGCGTCACAAGAATAAAAGTTGAAGCGCCGCCCTTAAGGCGTGTAACTGTACACCATTTACAGGAAGATGGAGGTGGAGAAGTTGCGACGCAACAAACAGAACTGCGTCAGGCACGCTCAGAGCCACATCTGACGCCACAAATCCAGCCAAAAATTAATGATCCTTATAGAGAAAAGGTAGACGAGGCGTAAAAAATTATGGCGCAATACCAAGTCCCACAATTTATTGAAACAGAAGCAAAAATTATAGGGCCTTTAACGCTGAAGCAGTTTTTATGGTTAGCGGCGGCAGGAGCTATAATTTTTATTTTGTATTTCCTCATCCCGATAAAATGGGTTTGGATTTTACTAACTGTTTTTATCGCAGGACTATCTTTGAGTTTGGTCTTGGTGCGAATAAACGGACGCTCAATGTTTTCTCTGGTAAGTGATTTTTTTTCTTTCGTGTTTAAGCCACG
>CAYHJU010000018.1:0-18820 GCA_964357175.1 uncultured Candidatus Saccharibacteria bacterium | reverse complement strand
GGGCTGAGATTCCCGGTGAGTCCACCAAAGTTATCCACAGCGTTGATAAAAAAACACTCGGGCAAATTATTTTGAAGGCTCATAAAGAGATGCAATATTTTATTTTACCAAAAAACACTGTAAATCTAAGCCAAAAGTCGTCCAGATGTAATCGTTTTCTATGCTTTACACCAACTTCATTTTGATGTACGATGGCAGTGAGGTTCAGAAAATCGAAGGATGTACCGTAAGGGAAACCCGATTAGTATATATTTATTTATGTGCTGTATAGAGATTCTGGGCCTCATCAAAAAACTCCGCTGAATGCGGAGTTTTTTGATTGCCAAAAGAGCGGGGCGGTTTTTTATATGTATGGACTTTATATATATATATATATATAATACATCATATATAGATTAAATGTATAAGAAAGGATAATTATATGAAATATTTTAAACGAACAGTATTTATAATTGGTCTTTTAATCTTCGCTTCTGTTCTTGTTAAAATAGTTTATGATGCTGAATTTTTAAGAAGTGGCGCGGAAGTTTTGAAAGTAGCAGTTGGAAGTACGGTGCCTAAAGATTTAGTTAGGGGCGACATCTCGCTTACTGGCACTTCTCGCTACTTAATGTCCGGCGGTGTTTATGTGCCTGCGGCTGGAGCGGTGGATTTTAGAGCATTAACGACAGGTTCAACTGCGACTGGCGCAACTAAGGAGGGACTTAGAAGAGCAACATGGCAGTTTTTTGATACAAAAACCGATGATGTTAGTAATGCTTTGATTATGATGGATGTGATCCAGCGAACTAATCCGAGCAACCAGTTAATTGGTAAGACCGGAATTCATGTTAAAATGTATTCTCAACCTGATAACGGCGGAGATTCTTCCGGCGGTCTTTTTGTTCAAACTGGTGGCGGTAATGCGTTAACCGCTTACAAGGCCTCTTCTCTACGACCAACTGGATTTACAGATTATGCAAATAGTGTTCTTGGCGGTTATGCTTTTGAGGCCGGCACCTCCGACGGTTTTTATGCGGTTGGAGTTTTCGCTGGAGGAAGAGGAACCACCAATACGGGTGGTGGCGTGCTTGTTAATTTAATGAACTCTACCGCTAAGGGTATTCTAATCAACCCAAATAATGGAATATTTGATGGAAGAATTGCGTATGCTATTGGACAGCCAGCGATCAACGCCTCGGATGGAAGCGTCACATTTAAAGTAGATCTTGCTGGAAACCTTTCTGCAAAGTCTGGTGTGTTTGCCTCAACACTCACATCTTCTCAATTTAGATTATCCGCACTTAATACAGCACCTGCAAGCGCAACAGCTACAGGAACGCTTGGAGAGATAAGAATTGTAAATGGATTTATTTATGTCGCAGTTGGTACTAATGTTTGGCAAAGAGCGGCACTCACAACTTGGTAATTAATTAAAAATGGTTGAATAAAAAACCGCCCGTATTTTTGGACGGTTTTTTTATTAAAGATTAAAGGCTTTTAAACTACTTGATTGTATTTTATAATATTATCACTACCTATGTTAAAATAGTCATATGTTTAAAGTTCTTATTAATAAAATTATTAGAACATTGATATTGGGCGATGTTCTTTTCTTTTCGGCCTTTGGCCTCATAGGTCCTATTTTTGCCGTCTTTATTACTGATCAGATAGCTGGCGCGACAATTGCCACCGTTGGTTTTGCGACCACGATTAATCTTTTTACAAGATCAATATTGTCACTTCCAATTGCAAGATACATTGATCGCAAAAGCGGTGACAAAGACGATTTTTTATTTATGGTTATAGGTATGACGCTTATTAGCATCGTTCCATTTGCTTATTTATTTGTAAGCACACCATTCCATCTTTACATAGTACAGTTTATTTTGGGTGTTGGAGGCGCTTTTGCTAATCCGGGCTGGTATGCCATTTTTACGCGGCATATTGATAGAACAAAAGAAAGCACAGAATGGACTTTTGAAAATGTTGGCGTTGGTCTGGCAAGTTCTGGCGCAGCCGCTTTGGGTGGTATTGCCGCCAAACAATTTGGATTTGATAATCTGTTTTTGATTGTCGGCATTTTATCAGTGACGGGATTAATTATTAATGTTTCTCTTTATAATACGATAATCGCATCAGATCATCATCACAGAAATCACACGGATATTGATGGTCAACATAATTTATGATATTATCCGTTGAAAATTATTAAAAATGAATAAATTTTACGTAACAACTCCAATATATTATGTAAATGATGTGCCGCATGTGGGGCATGTTTATACTACTTTGGCGGCAGACATTATAGCGCGCCATTATCGTCTAAAATATGGTCCAGAAAACACCTTTTTTCTTACTGGAACCGATGAGCATGGATTTAAAGTGGCTCAGGCGGCCCAGGAGCATGGCAAAACTCCGAAACAATTTGCGGATGAAATCTCGCATCTCTTTAATGAAAATTGGAAAAATTTAAATATCAGTAACGATTTTTTTATTCGCACCACAGATGAAAGGCACGAAAAAATAGCGCAAGATATTTTACAGAAAATTTATGATAGGGGATTTATATACGAAGATGTTTATAAGGGCCTTTACTGTGTAGGGTGCGAAAGATTTTTAACAGAAAATGATCTTGTAGATGGCAAGTGTCCTTTACATCCAAACAAGGAGCCGGCCTATCAGGAAGAAAAAAATTATTTTTTTAAACTCAAAGAATTTATACCAGAAATTCTTAAAAAAATTGAAAGTGATTCTTACGAAATATTGCCTAAATCCAGAAAAAACGAGGTGGTGAGCAAGCTAAAACAAGAAGTAGAAAATGTCTCTATTTCCCGCGCTGGCGTTTCCTGGGGTATTCCTGTTCCTTGGGATAATTCGCAAACAATCTATGTTTGGGTGGAAGCGTTGATAAATTATTATTCAGCGACACAATTTTTGGAAGGAAAAGAAAAATTTTGGCCGGCCGATTTGCATTTAATGGCAAAAGATATTTTGTGGTTCCATGCAGTCATTTGGCCAGCGTTGTTGCTTGCGGCTGATTTGCCCTTGCCCAAGGCGCTATTTGCCCACGGATTTTTTACTATAAACGGACAGAAGATGTCAAAGTCCATAGGAAATGTCATCTCGCCACAAGAGCTCATAGACCAATTTGGCATTGACGGAACACGTTATCTTTTAATGTCCGAGTATCCTTTTGGAAATGACGGTGATTTATCTTTAGAAAAATTTAAACAAAGATACAATAGCGACTTGGCAAACGGTTTAGGAAATTTGGCGTCGCGCGTGGCAAAGCTTTGCGAAAAGGTGGAGAGTTTTCCGATTGATGAAAATTTAAAAATCAGTCCCGAGATTTCAAATTTAATTGAAGAATATAAATTTGACGAAGCCCTAAAGGCGGTCCAGGCATTTATCGCCGAAGCGGATAAGATTGTAAATGAAAAAAAGCCCTGGACTTTGGAGGGGACCAATCTAAAAAATGTTTTATTTGGTTTGGTCGCGCGCATGAGGCAGATTTCTAAAGATCTCAAATCTTTTATGCCAGAGACATCCGATAAGCTTGAGCAACAGTTTGGCGTGGAAAAAATATCTTCAGGCGCGTCTCTTTTCCCTAGAAAATAAGAAAACAAAAAATACGGCCCCTTTGGTTTAAAGGGACCGTATTTTTATAACTCAAAAACCTAAAATATCCAAAAGTTCTTCGTGATCATCTATTAAAAAATCTGGACGAGATTTTTCCAGAGCTTTTTTAGAAGCAAAGCCACCCGCAAATCCCACGCTAATTGCGCCAGCACTATTGGCGGCCTCTACATCTGCCGGAGTATCGCCAACATATATAAAATGTCTCGGGTCTATATTTTTTTCTTGGATTATTTTCGTGATGATCCCCTGTTTATTATTGATATCGGAATGAACTGCGAAAAAAATTCTTTCAATATCGAAATTTTTTATAAAAGGTGTTACACGATATTCTGATGCCATAGTGATTAAAGCTTGTTCTATATTTTGTGATTGGATTTTTTCTAATGTAGCTTTGGCACCACCAAATATTTTGGGCGGAGGAAAGCCTTCTATTACTTCGCGAAAAAATTGGCTGAGCTGATCTCTTGTTAGCGACAAACCGCGTTCATTATAAAATTTTACCAAATCAAGCGTTACTTTTTCACCATATTCTTCTTTGGTTGGGTAGGGCATATTAAATCTTTCAAATACAGCGCACATTGCCTGATAATGCGCATCAAAATTATTGGCCAATGTTCCGTCTAGATCCCACCCTATTAATTTGACTTCTATTTTTTTCATATTTTTTCTACAAGTCGACTATCTTGCAATTATACAGCAAAGCCCCCCGCTTAAAAAGCGAGGGGGTTATAATTATTTGGTGCCGACAGTAATAGTGCCTCCAGTGATTGTATATGTGACGAAGGAACCGTTTTTGTCAGTAGAAATATTATGGTCTTCTGCCTTGGGCTTGGCCAAAATACCAGCCCAGATGCCTTGCCTTGAGGATGCTTTCTGTTTAATTTGGTCAAATCCTGGACTTGTGCGTTCAAGCACCGATTTGACCAGCGCCTGATCGGCCTCAGGAAGATCTTTTGAATTTTGAGAGATATAAACGCTGGTGATAATAGCCCAATATTCCATGACCTGATGATATGCGGTTTCTTCCTTTGAATCGTAACTAATATTCGCCAAATATCCATCAGCCCACGCTTCATGATAACGATCTTTAGCGCCGTATCTATTGGCAACGGATTTAAAAAACGCCACTTTTTCCCATGTGTTCAATACCTTATTGCTTCGCCAATCATTAGCGTGCGCAATTTCATGCGCAATCGTTTTATCCAAAAGTTCCGAATTTTTGTATTTAGTTAGGGCGTCTTGATAAATATAAACAACAAATTTTTTCTTTTCGCTGTCAAAAACCTCTTCGCCCCACACTGATTTGTTCAACGAACTTGTGTTTAAAAGAGGCTTGTTTGTATCTTCAAAAAAAACTTCTACGTCCAGGGTCCAAGAGGATGGAAATAAATCAAAAATTTTATCTAGCTGAGAAGTTGCCGTGTCCTGATCAATTAGAAAATTATTCAAAATATTATCTAGTTTTTCAAAAGAAACTGTCTTGTCGCGATTTTTCAAATGTTTTATAGGGACAATGTCTTCTCTGAGCTGAGATCCGTATGTTTTAACCAAAACGATCAAATCTTTTTCGGCCTGCTTATTTAAAGCTTGAATTTCTTCAGGTGATTTTTGGGCCGGATCACTCGACAAAGTAGGAATTTGGCCGCAAGGAAGGACAAGGCTTAACAGAAGTACCAAAACGGCAAAAGGTGCGGTTTTCCTGGACAAGAACATTTTTTCCTCCGTGTGGGATTGTAAACGTGCTATCTAAATTAATCCTATACCTAAAAACGATAAATAGTCAATTTATAAAAAACCTCGCCATGTGAGATGGCGAGGTGAGTTATTGGTCATAAAAAATCTTATCTAATAATTTTCTGCGTTGCTCCTTTGATTTTTGTTTGGCGTCTATAAATTGGAGCTCGGTGTATTGAATTATTGATTTTACCAGATCGGCGTCTTTTGCAGATAGACCGCGCCTTTCTTCAAGATAAGCTTCAGAAATAACTGCCCAATATTCCACGATTTGTCTGTAGGCCGTTTGTTGGGGCGTGTTTAGGCTGATGTTATTAAGGTAATAGTCCATATTCGCGTAATGATCTTCGGCATTGAACCTCTCGGCAATTTTTTGAAAAAAAATCAACTTCTTCTCAGGAGTCATATTAATGCTTTTCCAATCGTTAATGTGAGCTATTTCGTGAGAAAATGTTTCACATAACTCCGAAGGATTATGGCGGGCTGATCTTCTTAATATTACCGGATAAATATAAATTTTCCACAAATTGTCGCTTGGGTCAAAAATCACTAATCCACCCACCCAATCATTCGGCCCAGGATTTTTTACGGATTTGGGCTTTTGGTCTTGTGCTTCAAAAATAACGCCTTTAATCTTTAGTGTCCAAGTGGAAGGGTATAGATTAAAATATTCTGTCAAAATTTTATCAATTTCCTCTAGTTTGAGCGAAGAAAAGGGCTCCCAGCTTTCCAATTGTAGAAATGAAATTTTATGCTGATGATCTGAAATATTTTGCGAAATGGTGATTTTTGTGATGTCATTGTAAAATTCCTCACCATAAATTTCTTTGAGCTGACACAATGTTTTTTGAAAGTCTTCCTGCGTGATGTTTTCATTTAAAAATGACTGCTGAGCAGGTTGATTTTCGCACCCATTTTCATTAGGAGTAAAGCAGTAGGTATTAATGCTTGTTGCCAAAAACGCAAAAATGCAGATTGCGCTAAAAATTTTAACGACAAAACCCATCTTTTTGTGGCACATTTTTTGCCCCTTTTGTTAAAGAACTCGTTGTTTTTATTGTAGCGCCATGATAGGAAAAAGCAATAAATTTATTTGACTTATCTTTTTTAATCTGTAATCATTAAGTTAGTACCCTTTGGTGTCTGTAAAGCACAGCAGACGCCATGCCCGTGCCAATGATCGCGGGCTTCGGAACCAGGTACAAAAGGCCCGACATCAACTGTCGGACCTTTTCCTTTATCATCATGTTGGCGACTTGAGACAAATTTGGTATAATAAAGCATATCTACTATATTTATATTAATTTTTTTAAATATGATGCAATATTTATCTCCAGGTAATTTTCAAGATTTGTCATTAGTCTGGCGACTGGGCTTCGTGGCGTTAGTTATCTGGTCGCTTGCGTGGAAGGGCTGGGCGCTTTGGCTATCGGCGCGTAAGGGTGATAAGGTTTGGTTTTTAGTTCTTTTGGTTTTGAATATGGTGGGCATTCCGGAAATTTTGTATATTTATTTTTTCAGTAAAATGGATAAGAAAAGTTCATTACAAAATTCAGCTGAAAACAAACAGATGTAATTTGCGCGAATTATTTTTTAAAAAAAACCAACCCACTCTTAATATATGGAACTAAAAGTTAAAAACATAATGACTTCGCCGGCCGTGACCATTAATCCGGAAGCCTCTCTGGAAGATTTTCTTAATATTTTAAGCAAGAATAATTTTGATGGTTTGCCAGTTGTAGATAAAAACAATGTGCTTTTGGGAATAGTTACGCAATATGACCTTTTGACCAAGGGATCAAATATTCATATCCCTACAATTGCCAAAATTTTTAAAGAATTTAAAGGTTTGTCCGGAGAAAAAACTGTTTTAAGCGAAGAATTAAGTAAAATTGAAAAATTGGTTGTATCGGATGTTATGAATAAAGACCCTTTGTTTGTCGGACCATCAACTACCGTAGAAACTTTACAGCAGGTTTTTGCTGAGCATCATAAAGTCAATCCTATTCCAGTGCTAGACGAAAATAAAAAGGTGGTTGGTGTAGTGAGTCGTTTTGATATTTTAAAATTACAGATTAATCCTGAGCTTGATAAGGTTCTGGAAAAATCGCGCCAAGAATCGATTAGTGAAAACGCGGTTTCTTCAGGAGTGGTGGGATCTTTAAAAAGTGTTCAAAGCCAATTTGTGTTGGTGTCAAAATGGCGAACAAGGTTTTGGTATATCTTTGCATCAATATTATTTTTGGTTGGCTTTGCGGTAGCGTTTTTCTTGATAACGCGATTGGTTGCAACTCCTAAATAATGTTGCAATTTTTGTTTTTTTGTATAATATTCTAATTGAAAAGGGGCCATTAGCTCATTTGGTAGAGCGCTTCCATGGCATGGAAGAGGTGGCCGGTTCGAATCCGGCATGGTCCACCACTATTGGTTATACAGCATCGCAAACTAAAAATGCCCACGGCATCTCGCTAGGGTATTTTAGTTTAAATGGGTTTTACTAAGGAGCCTTAAGTGGTGATTGGTCCAAAATTCCAGATTATTTTTTTGGCGCAGGGCCAATTTTTCACAAGCCCATCCCCAATGTATCGAAACCCAATCATCGAGTGCGGGCGGCTTTAAAAAACCCTTGTCATTTAAATTATAAAAAACCTCACGATTTATCAGTGGTCCCAGAGAAATCTTTTCATTTTCTACAACCAAAGGATTATATTGCACAATTAATTTATCAGGAAAAACTTCTTTAACTTGCCCCCAAGATATACGGCATTCATTCATTGTGTTTAAGGTGTGTAGGGTTTCTGTGTTCCCGGTTCTTTTATAGATATGAAAAACATGAAAAGAGTGGTGCGGCTTAACGCCTCGGTAAATTTTATTCGTTAGAGTGTCTTTAGATTTTATATCAAGCTTTTTTTTGAGCGAGTGATCTTCCAGCAAGTGTTCGTAAAATTTAGATAAGTCCACATTGCGTAATAAATTATTGCCTATCCAATATGCCTCAACAACGCGTTTATCAAAAACATCCTCTATTTTATTTGAATGGGCGATGAATTTTAAATAGGGGTAAAGAGTTTGAAATTTTTTTAAAATATCTGCCAGACCCATATCGGTAATTTCTCTAACGCCATATTCAAAAAGGTCACTGTTTTTATCAGGACCGCAATATTGCAAACGGTTAGGCATAAAAGCATAGCGCGCGCAAGAAGTTATGCCGTCTAAATTCATATAAATTAGGCGTTAAAAGCCAAACGCTGGGGTTCTTGAGATTTGCGTTGGAAGGTAAAAAATATGAACAGTCCCGCGATTATCAATATTATCCCGCCAATCTGAAGTTCGTTAACTTTAAATCCACTTATAAAAATTAGAGAAAGTAGCGTTGTGATGGGGGAGCCCACGACTAAAACACTGCTCACTGCGCTGGCCGGAGCTAATTTTAACGCTCTGTACCACAAAGTTACATAACCCAATAAAAACATAGCGGTCAGCACGATCCAGCCCCATTGATTTTTATCTAACAAAAATAATTGAGACGCTTTGCCGTTTATTAGTAAATAAGAAATTAACACAAAAGAACCAAAAAACATTCTTGCCCAAGCTACTGTTAAAGAGTCTAAATTGCTTAAAACTTTTTTAGCCAAAACATATTCAAAAGACCAAAGAATGGTCGCCAAAAGAATCATCATTTCTCCAGCGCCAAAACGAAAAGAATTAAACGCTCCTAATAAAAAATTACCTAAAACTAAAATACCCAGCGCTACCCACTGAATCTTGCCCAATTTTTCTTTTAGAAAGATTACAGCCAAAATTGAAACCCAGACAAAAAGCGTTTTGTGGATAAATCCGCCAGCTATCGCCGAAGTCATGGAAAGGCCTTTAAAGAAAAGCAAAAAAGACGCGCCCCCTCCTATGATTCCTATTAAAATTAAATAAATCCATTCCTTGGTTTTTATAAGTTTCAGCTCACCCCATTTTTTATAAAGAATAAAAAAAGAGCATAAAACTAAAGCCACTATGATATTTTTTAAAGTTGTAAAAACAAAAGGATCCTTTAAAACTTTGACGGCAAAACTTGAAAAAAATATTGCTGATCCGGACACTAAAGCGGTCAAAAAAGCAAAAAATATTCCTCTGTTATAATTTTCTTTATTCATATTCATATTCATATTCATATTTATATTATATTAATGATGTTCGTTTTTTATTATAGCATAATGAAGTTGTTTAAAAAAATAAAACGTCTATATCTATAGATATTTTCAAAAAAATGTTATAATTTATTCATTACAAGTTAATGTTTTTTATATATCCATAAAATCAGGTTTCGGTTTTGAGATTTGATTTTTGATATTTAAGATTGAAATATATGGTAAAGCAAATAAAAAAAGTTTTAGTAAACAGAGATTTATGTATTGGCGCGGCAAGCTGTATCGCGGTGATGCCGGAAGTTTTTGAGCTGGATGGCGAAAATAAGGCGGTTTTAATACAAAAAGGCGGGGTCAAAAATTCTGGACCGGCCACTATAGACGCTTTTGATGTTTCGAGCGTCAATCAAGAAACTTTACGCATGGCGGCCGAATCTTGCCCGACCAAAGCAATTTTTCTTTATGATGAAGACGGTGGTCAAATTTACCCTGATTAAATAACATCGCCTTTATGGCTGAAAATATAAAAATAAAATACTTAATTATAGGCGGGGGAGTGGCAGGAACTACTGCCGCGGAAACTCTGCGTCAAAATGACCCAGATGGTTCTATTGCCATAGTTTCTGATGAGCCGTATCCGTTTTATTCCCGCATAATGCTTTCCAAACCCAATTTTTTCTTGGGAAAACTTCCTTTTGAAAATATATTTTTAAAAAAAGAAAATTGGTATCAAGAGCACAACATAAATTTTATCGGCGGGATTTCTGCAAATAATCTAGATCCACAGAAAAAAACCGTATCTTTAAGCGATGGTCAGAATATTGAATATGAAAAGCTCCTTTTGGCTATTGGCGGATGCGCGCGCAGGTGGCAGATAAAAGGTTCAGACAAAAAAGGGATTTGCTATTTGCGAACATTAGATGAAGCCAAAGAAATAATCGATGCTATCAAAACTGCCCAAAAGGCAGTATGTATTGGTGGCGGTTTTGTTAGTTTTGAAACGTGTGAACTTTTGAGGATGAAAAACATCGACACGACGCTACTTGTGATGGAGCCGTATTTCTGGGCCAATTTACTTGATGAGGAATCGGGACTGATGATAGAAGATGCAATACAGAAAGGCGGAGTGAAGATATTTAAAAACGAAACAACCGAAGAAGTTTTGGGAGATAAAAAAGTCAAAGGATTAAAAACCAAAACCGGCAAAGAATTTGATGCGGACATGGTAGTGGTGGGCATAGGAATAATGTGCCCGGTGAATACTTTTCAAAAAAACGAGTTGGCGGTAGGCAGAGGAATTTTGGCAAATGAATATTTAGAAACAAATTTGCCAGATGTCTGGACGGCAGGAGACAGCGCTGAATTTAAAGATATTATTTTAAATGAGCAGGTTATGTTGGGTAATTGGGTCAATGCTCAAATGCAAGGCAGAGTAGCCGCTTTAAATATGCTTGGCAAAAAACAGCCATTTCGTATGGTTTCTTTTTATACGACTACTGCTTTTGGATTAAATATAGCTTTTGTGGGAAATGTGAGAATTGAGGAGGGCGTTACAATAATAAAAAGGGGCTCGCGAGAAAGTGGCTCTTTTGGTAGAATTTTAATCAAGGACGGAGAAATAATCGGCGCGACATTAATGAATAGAACCAATGAAATGGCGCCCATTTCTAAACTGATAGAAAATAATTTTAAAATAACTGGGCATGAAAAGGAATTGGCGGATGCCGATTTTGATTTAAAAAAATTAGTTTAAATATGTCTGAACAAAAAAAATTAAGAGTAGGATGGTTTACATTCACCTGTTGCGAAGACAGCACTATTTTGATGACAGAATTAATGAATGATCACTGGCAGGATTGGAAAAAATATATAGATTTTCGTCACGCGCGAGTTTTGAAAACCAAAAATGTTCTAGATGATCTAGACGTGGCATTTGTAGAAGGAGCGATAGCCTCAGAAGAACAAGCAAAAAAACTCAGAGAGATTAGAGAAAAGAGTAAGAAGTTGGTAGCGATAGGATCGTGCGCTGTTTTAGGCATGCCATCGGCGCAAAGAAACAATTTTGATGAAAAGACCATGCAGGAAATACAGCCGATTCTAGATAAATTTAAACAATATCCCAAAGTTAAAAAATTATCAGAAGTGGTCAAGGTGGACATTGATGTGCCGGGATGTCCTATGGATCCAAAATTATTTTTGAGCGTGGTGGATAGCGCTTTGCGTGAATTTAAAATAATTGAATAATCTATGCATAATATCTGTGAAATAGACCTAAAATCGGTTACTAAAATTGAAGGTGATGCCGCTTTGCATTTGGAAATCGAGGATGACAAGGTAAAAGATGTAAAATTTCAGGTTACTGAGAGTAAAAGATTTTTTACACAGGCGATGCGTGGCAAACCAGTGATCGGACTGCCTCAGCTTTTGGCCCGTATTTGCGGTACTTGCAGTAATGCGCACATAATGGCGAGCATTGAGGCGTGTGAGAAAGCGTTGAATGTGAAAGCAACCGAGCAAACAAAGCTTTTGCGGGCATTAACTATGTATGCGCTGATGATCCGTGATCATGCTTTGCACCTATATTTATTTGTGATGCCTGATTTTTTTGGCAAAGATTCATTTTTAGAGCTTGATGAAAACGACGAGGCGCAACATCAGCTTTTGCACGACGCCTTCGAAATAAAGGCAGCGGGAAACTTTTTGGCGCAAATTATCGCTGGCCGTTCTATACACGCCACCAGTCCCACAATCGGAGGATTCTTACATTTTCCCAGTGAGCAAGATTTAAAAGAAGCGGTGGTGAAATTAGAAAAAATTCGTCCGGCAGTTTTACGCCTTATAGATGTGATGAAAAATTCATCTTTTTCTTTGGAAGGCGATACCAATTTTGTAGCGCTTGAAACACCAAGATTTAATTTCTTAGAAGGGGACATAATAAGTACAGTAGGCGAGCGAATCACAGAAGCACAGTATAGAGAGCATTTAGAGAGGGTGGTGATACCTTATTCGCAGGCGCTGGGCTTTAAATACGATGGCCAACCTTATATGGTGGGGGCTTTGGCGCGATTAAATTTAATCAAAGACAAGCTTCATAAAAACACGAAAAAGGACGCCGCCTCGGCTCTTGAACTTTTTCCGTCAAAAAATGTTTTTCATAATAATTTAGCGCAGGCGATAGAAATCCTGCACTCGGTGGACGATGCGCTGGAAATTTTAAAAAATACAAAAATATCACCTGAGCCGATAGTGAAATTTGAAATGCCCAAAACCGACACGGTGGGCGTGGGTGTAATAGAGGCGCCCCGTGGAATTTTATATCACAGGGTTCATGTTGGTACGGATGGTAAGGTGATAGATGGTGAGCTTGTTATCCCTACAGGACAAAATCAGATAATTTTAGAAAAAAACATCGGGAAATTAGTAGAAAAGTGCCTGGCAGCCACCGCCTTGGCGGGGTCCCGAAGTGGCGGGAAAAAAATGGATAAAGATAAAATAACCTTTGAGATAGAAAAGCTTATCCGCGCCTATGATCCCTGTATGAGTTGCGCGACACATTTTCTCAAAGTTAAATGGACCGAGAAATAAACATTGCTATGAGAAATAAGTCCTATAGACATTCCTACATTCTTAAGAATGTAGGAATGTCTATAGGTTTGTGCAATCACAGAGAAAGAAATATAGATTTAAGTTTTTCCAGCGCTTCTTTTTCATCAATAGTAGGTCCGAGGCCCACTATTTTTATTTTGGGAGGTAATTTGCCAAGTTTTTTTAGAAAATTTAGCTGAGATAAAAGATCAAAATCGTGCATGGTCAAAGATGGGGCGAGAGAAAAATCTTCAATTTTATCAAAAATCTTTATGCCTGAAATATTTATTATTGTATCTAAAATTATCAGCTCATCCTGTGGCATGTCGTCCCACTCTTCCAAAGGATCTTTTGTTTTAAATTCAATATTCGGCAAATCTAGCGCTAAGTGTTCCGCCAAATGCAAAGGCAAAGAGTCTGTTTCTAAGTCCGGATTTCCAAAAACCCAAACTGTTTTTTTATTTCTATTCATTAAAAATATTTTTTTAAGTAAATCTATTTTATCTTTATTTATTTTACCACAAACCATCACCACTTTCCTTATGACACTATTCGCGCAAATAGTGTCATAAGATTTTAAGATGTTATATTTCTTATCTACCTCATTCGCGCGAATGAGGTAGATAAGAAATTAGGTTGAATGAATAATAAATATTTTTTTCTAAAAACAAAACCCCCGCTTTGCGGGGGATGTGATCACTATTCTTTAAAATTAATGATTGGGCAGACTTTTTGTTTCTTGGCCTTAACGTATTCGATACAAAGTCTTACGGCGCTATTTTCTTTAAGCTTTTTAATTTCCTTAACAAAAAAAGAGCTGTTTTTTCGCGAAAAAACACCTATTATAACAACCGAGAGAACGACTCCAATGATGGTCCCAACTATAAAACCCCTGAATGGACCACTAAAAACATAAAGTATAATGATACCTAAGGCAATAACGAGATAGATGGGAAGAATTCTAAATCCTTTGATGTGTGGCCACTTATCGTACCTTTCAGCTACGTTATTGTAGAGTTCGTCTATATTGGAAAAACGGGGCCTGCACCCGAAAAAGAATCCTACAACAAACAAGATCGCACGAAGAGCTGTAATTAGGGGCCACCCTAAAAAGAACATAAAAACAAACTTCCAAAAAAACACACAAAGACTTTTTGCGGTTGGCTCGTAGTAATTAAAGCCATAGGCCGTTTTGTAAAGAAAACTCTTTTTGCCGACCTCCATCTCGTGTCCTCCTTTTGTAAAAGTGCCTTGTGCTGGACCATCCAGCATTAAGTTATATGTATCACAAGGTGAACTTACTGTCAATGCTAAAAATATAATACTCAGTCTACAAAACTTCATTCTCTCATTAGCCTGCCCACCGGCAGGCAGGCGCGAATTGGAGAATAACAGAAGAAGATTATTTATAAAGACTTGTGGTTTCCTCAATCATTTTTTCAAAACCGAATTTTGTTTGCACTTTTTCTTTGAGATTTTGAGCGAGAGTCGTTCTCAGGGGTTCGTCTTTTAATAGTTTATTGATTGCTTGGGCAATTGAATCAGGGCTCTTGGGCGTTGTCAAAATGCCAGTTTGGTGATGTTCAATTATTTCTGGAATACCGCCGACATCACTTGCCAGCACTGGAATTTCCGCTAATCCCGCTTCCATCAAAACATATCCTAAGGCTTCGGTAATTGATGTAAGGGTAAAAACATCAAGCGCCTTTAAATATTTTGCGGCATTATCAATAGCTCCGCAAAAATGGACCTGATTTTCTATGTTTAAATCCTGTGATAATTTTTTCAGATGATTTTTTAATTCGCCTTCGCCCATTATTATAAAATGCAAATCCGAATTCTTCAGCTGAGCGATAGCGCGAATGGCAAATTCAATACCTTTGTTTTTCGTTAATTCCGAAATGGTTCCCATCCAAAACGCGCTCTGGGGCAAGGAAGGCTGTTCTTCAAAATGAGAAATCAAAAAATCTCGCGCTCTTTCTTTTTCAAAAAATTCAATTGGTTTTATGCCGTGATATATCAAAGTGAGCTTATTTTTAGGAATTAAAAATTTTGGCGCTTCATTAAATATTTTTTTTGAAACACAAATTATTTTTGTATTTAAAATCAAAGAAATCCAAGCCGCCATTTTGATAGCTATTTTTTCAAAAATATTTCTATCCTCGTTAAATGCCCATCCGTGGGCAGTAAAAATTATATTTTTTATCTTGCAAATACGCGCCGCCAAAGCTCCTAGGCCCCCTATTTTAGAACTATTTAGATGAACTGCATCAGGACGTTCATTTTGTAATATTTTCTTTATTTCCCAGAACGATTTTAGGTCTTTAAATAAACCCACGCTTCGTTCCAGAGAGGGAAGAACACAAACTTTTATATTTTGTCCACGGAGTTTTTCTATTAAGATTCCATTTCCACCAGTTATTACAAAGCAATCAAATTGATCCTTGGGCAGGGAAGTGCATAGGTCAAACACATAACGTTGTGCCCCGCCCCAATCCGAGCGAGTTATGATATATCCTATCTTGGTTTTTGTTCTGTATTCTTGCATTGTTTTTACTATACAATTTAAAATTGATTTGCAAAAGACCCCCCAACCCTTTAGCGGGGCGAGCTTGCGCCAGAGGTCTAGTTTTTATATACTTAATGGGTTCACCTCGTTAAATAATTTTTAATTTTGAATAAAATTAAAAATTAAAATTTGCTATTAAAACAAACCCACCCGAAATTTAATAGGATGAACAACAATATAAATAGACTTCTTATTTAAAATATAAGCAAATTTTATTTAACAGGGTAAATTATTTTATGGAAGAAATTTTATCAAAAATCGAAAGTATTTTATTTGTTTCCGGTGAACCGGTATCTTTTAAAAAAATATCTGAGGTTTTGGGCTTGGGATTAAAAGAAACCAAAGATGCCGTGAATAATTTAAAAAATAATTTTATTGAACAAAAAAGAGGCGTGCGTATTTTGGAACATGGAAACGAAGTCCAAATGGTGAGCGTCTCAGAAAATGCGCCCATTTTGGAAAAATTTATTCAAGCGATAAAAAATGAAGGACTCACTCAGGCGGGCCAGGAAATCGTAGCCATAATCGGGTATCTTGAACCGGCGCATAAACACATTATTGATGAGGTGAGGGGGGTTGATTGTACCAATACTTTAAAAAATCTGCTTTTAAAGGGTTTGGTTGACAGAAAAGAAGACCCCAAAGATCACAGGACTCATATATACTATCTACATTCAAATACACTGAAACATCTTGGCATAAACCACAAAAACGAGCTTCCTCAATTTAGTGAGATAAAAGAACAGCTTGAGAAAAGGTTTGTTTTTAACAAAGACAATTCAGAAGAATCCTCCTCCGTTGAAGCTGTGGCGAGCGAGCAAAAAGATGAACCTAAAACAGATCAAGATGTTGTGGTAGATAAAGTAAAAACCGAAAGTGAATCTGCGTCTAGTTAAAAAATGAACAAATTATTTTCTATAATTAGGTATTTAAAAGAAAAAGACCTCTCAGTGGTCGTTTTTATTGTTTTGATTATTCTCGCAATAGTATTTTTCAATGGTAGTAAAAAAAACGACAATCCTTTATACGGTAAACTCCAAGAAAACAGCGCGGCATCCTCTCCACAGATAAGCAACAATTTTTATCTGATACCCCAATCAGCGGACCAATTTTATCCTCTTAGGGATTGGTCAGTTGCCTTGCCCGATATTTCTGCTAAAGCGGCAATAGTCACCAGTGAAGAAGGAAATAAAATACTTTTTACCAATAATATTCAAGCGCGTCGACCAATAGCTAGTCTGACTAAACTGGCCACCTCTTTAGTTGTTGCTGATAATTTAAATTTTGAAGACGTGGTGATCATTTCTAAAAAAGCTGTAGAGCAAGACGGCGATGAGGGTTCTTTTGTGGTTGGTGAAAAAATCAAAATCAAAGATCTGGTGGCGAGTATGTTGATAGCATCGAGCAATGACGCGGCGTATGCTTTGGCGGAATTTTTAAGTTCTAAAAAAGAAGAAAATAATTTAGTAGCTACCTCTACTATAAATTTAGAGCCATTCATTAATTTGATGAACAGAAAAGCCGTTGAGCTGGGTCTTCGCGATACGCATTTTTCTTCCGTAACGGGCCTTGAGGATGATGAGAATTATTCTACGGCTTATGATGTTTCTCTGCTTATTGAAGCGGTTTATAAAAATCCCAGCGTAAATATTTATGTAGATAAGCCGCGTTATAGCTTCAAATCCGATGGGCCGGTCGTGCAACATAATTTATCCAATACCAATAAATTATTTGAAATTTTGCAGGGAATTTTAGCGAGTAAGACAGGATATACTGATGGTGCGGGACAAAGCTTGGGCATGATCTACAAATTACCCGATGGGCAGAAAATTATTGTGGTTGTTTTGGGATCTGACGACAGATTTAAAGACGCGCAAACTCTGATTGATTGGACGCAAAATGCTTATCGGTTTTAAATTAAAGTGTGTGTTTGTTGGTTTTAAATATTGTATAATGAATATATTAATTTAAAGATGTTCTATGTATAGTCTGGAGACAGAATCAATACTAAAAATCTTGGGCTTTGCCACCTTTTCTTTTTTGATAGCTATAGTTTGGACTCCAGCCCTCACTAAGTTTTTGGTAAAAATAAAAGCCGGAAAACAAATTAGAGATTCCGGAGATACACCCATATTTTCAAATTTACATCAAAAAAAATTAGGCACTCCGACGATGGGTGGAATCTTAATCTGGGGAACCGTTTTATTTGTTATTTTAGTGAGCGCGGCCCTGGCTTATTTGTTTCCTCAATATTTTGAAAAATTTAATTTTCTTTCTCGTAGCCAGACCGTTTTGCCTCTAGGAATATTAATATTCTCTGCTTTGGTGGGGCTCTTTGATGATTTATTCGGGATTTGGCATATTGGTCCCAATGGCGGAGGATTGCGCATGCGGCACAGAATAATTTTATATACTCTGATTGCTATAGTGGGAGCGTGGTGGTTTTATTTTAAATTGGATTGGGATGTATTTCATATACCGTTTTTGGGTGATTTTAGTATAGGATTTTGGTATGTGCCAATTTTTATTTTTGTGGTGGTAGCAACTGCATTTTCGGTAAATGAAACTGATGGTTTGGATGGGCTGGCGGGCGGCACAATGCTCATCGCCTTTTTAAGCTACATTGTCATAGCTTTTAATAGTGGTAAGTATGATTTGGCTATATTTAATGCGGTTGTGGCAGGAAGCTTGTTGGCATTTTTGTGGTTTAACATATATCCGGCAAGATTTTTTATGGGCGACACCGGAGCAATGTCTTTGGGGGTTACGCTGGGAGTTATGGCGATGCTCACAAACTCTGCTTTGCTTCTGCCTCTTTTTGGATCCATTTTTGTCCTGGAATCTTTGTCGGTTTTGGTACAGGTTGCCTCTAAAAAATGGCGTGGAAAAAAGATATTTTTATCCGCACCAATACACCATCACTTTGAAGCATTGGGATGGCCAGAAACTAAGGTGACAATGAGGTTTTGGATTGTTGCAGGAGTTTTTGCAATGTTGGGATTGATTATTGCGCTACTCGATAGAAATTTTTTCTAATTATTTATTTATGATAGGCGTATTTGATTCTGGCATAGGCGGTCTTACGGTGGTGAAAGAATTATTAAAAAAATTACCTAAATATCGGGTGATTTATTTTGCTTACAAGGCGCATTTGCCATAAGGCACTAAAAGA
>CAYHJU010000017.1:0-19316 GCA_964357175.1 uncultured Candidatus Saccharibacteria bacterium | reverse complement strand
GGCGATCCTACACCAACACCAACCCCCACGCCAACATCAACCCCCGCACCAACTCCCAGTTCGACGGTCTCGCCACAAGTCTCTCCAACTCCTAGTCCGACAGCAAGTCCAACTCCAACACCCATAATCATTCCTTCTGCTTCGCCAAGTAAACCATCCCCATCACCGAAGACGACACCAACTCCCAGGCACACCCCTTCTCCTTTTGCAACTCCATCTCCTTCACCACAAGCTTCTCCCACACCTGTCCTTACCCTTGCCGTTTCTCCAACTCTCGGACCGAGTCCGACCAGCCCTGGGCTGGCTCCTCCTCCCTCCACATATCCTCCGAACAAAATTTTAGATTTTATTAAAAAGTATGGCACAATCATATCTTCTGTTTTAGGTATTCTGTCTTTAGCGGTTATTGCTTTATCTTCTCGCATAATCGTCGCCTTAAACCTTTTTGATCTACAACCCGCTTTGTACAAAATCTATACCAATTTACTTTTGCTTTTACCCGCTTATCGCAGAAAGAGAAAAGAGTGGGGGATTGTGTTTGATCAGGAGACTCAAACTCCTATTCCCAACGCTATTGTTAAGATTTTGTCTTGGCCTGATAAAAAACAATTAGATAAAGCTGTCACAGATCAAGATGGCCGATTCCTTCTTTTGACCGACCAATTACTTTTGGGACGTTCTTCCGATTTTATTCTTTCTCCTTCTAAAAACGGATTTGTTTTTAATCCACCGCAACATCTTGTCGTCAAAGATCGCGAACTTTACACCGGAGAAGTTCTTTCTCAAGAAAACACCAAAGCAGGTTTAATCTATGCTCTGCCCTTACAAAAAGAATCTCAAAGCAGTACAACTGTTTCTCAAGCTCGTTTCTTACTACAATTTTTAATAAATAAATTAGCTTTGCCTTTGGCCATCTTTAGCGCGGTCTTGTCCACCTTAACTTTTATGGCTAACCAGAACAAAGAAAATCTTACTATTTTTATTGTCGCCTCCATAATCTTTTTGGCCCAGCTTTACGCGATGTTTGTCGTCAGGCCTTCTTTTGGCATAGTGAAAGACAAAAATCAAAATCCCTTATCTTCTGCTCAGCTCAGGCTCTATGATGCCAAGAGACAATCTTTGATCCAGACCACCCTTTCTAACCAGTCTGGTCAGTATGCTTTTTTGGCCAAGTCCGGATCTTACCAGTTGATTGCTAACTTAATGGACTTTAAGCCTTATTTAAGTAGAGTGATGCATTTAGACGAAGATTCTACTTTAAATTTAGATGTGGAGATGGAGAGGGGGTGAAAGTTAGATAAAAACATGCTATACTAAAAACACTTAATAAAAAGTGATAGTTTTTAAGTTAATAATTTATGTCTAAAATTTTTGTTACAAGAAAAATTTCAGAAAGCGGAATAGAGCTCTTAAAAAAAGAGGGTTTTGACGTTGAGGTAAGTGATTTTGACGGAGTTTTGCCGCATGAATTATTAATAGAAAAAATTAAAGGGGCCGATGCCATCCTCTCTCTTTTGACAGACAAAATAGACGGTGAAGTGATGGACGCCTCCGGTGGCCAATTAAAAATCATAGCCAATTATGCCGTTGGATATGACAATTTAAATTTAGAAGATGCCAAAAAAAGAAATATTATTCTTACCAATACTCCGGAAGTTTTGTCAGAAACTGTCGCGGAGCATACATTTGCGCTTTTACTGGCAATTGCCCACAGAATTGTAGAGTCCGATCAATATTTTAGAGATGGCAAGTATACAGGCTGGGCGCCACTTTTGCTTTTGGGGCAGGATGTTTCGCACAAAACTTTGGGCGTGGTGGGTCTTGGGCGCATTGGTTCTTTGGTGGCAAAACACGCGCACAAAGGATTTGAAATGAAAGTTTTGTATTACGATATAAAAAGAAATGAGGATTTTGAAAAAGAATTTAACGCACAGTTCAGAGAAAACGTTGAAGATATTTTGAAAGAGTCGGATTTTGTAAGTTTGCATGTGCCGCTTTTGCCATCCACTAAACATTTAATGAATGAAGAGCGTTTGAAAATGATGAAAAAATCTGCCTATCTGATAAACACATCGCGTGGTCCGGTGATTGACGAGAATGCTTTGGTGAAAGCCCTCAAAGAGGGCTGGATAAGGGGTGCCGCTTTGGATGTTTATGAAAATGAACCAAAGTCCGCTTTGGGTCTGACAGATTTGCCAAATGCCATTTTGACCCCCCACACCGCCTCGGCAACGGAAGAAACCCGCTCCCAGATGTCTATCTTGGCTGCCAAAAATATTATTGCTGTGTTGGGCGGGAAACCACCAATTACACCGATTAAATAGAACTGAGGCGATGAATTGACTTTTGTGTCAAAAAGAATTAGTATTTACCATGCTTATATAAACTAATAGATTTACGCTTTGAGATTTGATTTTTTAGATTATAAATATGTCCCAAACAATAGAACTAAAAGGTAAAAAAAGAGAATTAAAAGCTCAAACAAACGATTCTTTACGCAAAAAAGGCTTGGCGCCCGCGATTTTATACGGAGTAGGCATTGATCCTTTACCAATCACTTTAGACATAAAAGAATTTGAGAAAGTTTTTAAAGAAGCCGGAACGAACTCGCTAGTTAATTTAAAATTGGACGATGACAGCCAGCATCCTGTTTTGATTCACGAAGTTTCGCGTCATCCAGTGACAGAAAATGCTCAGCATGCCGATCTTTATCAGGTAAACCTTAAAGAAACAGTAACTACCAATGTCCCGCTGGTTTTTATAGGAGAATCTTTTGCGGTGAAAGATTCGGGTGGTGTTTTGGTGAAAAACATCCATGAAATTGAAATCGAGGCGTTGCCGACTGATTTGCCGCACCAGCTGGAAGTTGATTTGTCCAAACTTAAAACTTTTGAAGACAGGATTTTGGTTTCAGATATTTTGGTGCCATTGGGTGTGAAAGTTTTGACTTCGCCCGATGAAATAGTCGCCTTGGCGTCAGAACCGATGAGCCAGGAAGAAATAGAAGCGGCAGAAAAACCAGCGGAGGAAGCGTTGGGAGAAATCAAGACAGAGAAAGAGATCAAGAAGGCTGAGGGAGAGGCAAAACAAGCACAGGAAGACGAAATCGAAAAATAGTTTTCAGAGCTCTTTAAGGGTTTTTGATATTATGATATTTAAAAAAACAATCACGCCTAAAAAAATGTCGGCGTGGTTGTTTTTATTTGTCCTGATTTTTATCTTTGGCGTTGCAAATAAAATGACGGCTCAAACAGACGAAGAATCGAAAGCCGCCTTGCGTCAACAACTGGCACAACTTGAAAATCAGATCAATGACTACTCTGGCCAAATCACGAAGCTTCAAGGCAGTGAAAATTCTCTGAACAATACGATAAAGATTTTAAATGATCAGATTAAAAGAGGCCAACTGGAAATACAGCGCATCAATTTACTTTTAAAATCTTTAACTAGTGATATCATAAGCCATGAAAATAAAATAGACGGTCTCTCTCAAAAACTGGGCTTGCAGGAAAAATTAATGGCGCAAAATTTAAGATCAATAAATAATGCGGATCAGCAGAGCTTGGTAGTGATTTTATTTGCCAATCCTAAACTCTCTACATTTTTTGACGAAATGAACTCTGTTCAGAAGATTCAGAAAAATGCCCAGGATTTATTGGTGCAATACAAAGATCTCAAAAATACATTATCTGAAGAAAAAGACGCCCTGGAAGAGCAAAAAACAGAACAGGCCCAGCTTCTCATCACTCAACAGCTACAAAAAAACATGACGCAAGACCAACAGTCCGAGCAAAAGAAAATTTTAGCGGACACCAAAGGAAAAGAATCCAACTATCAAAAAATGTTGAGCGAGGCAAAGAAAAACGCCGCTTCCATACGCAGTCAACTTTATAAATTGGAGGGTGCGGGCCCGATCACCTTTGAAGATGCTGTGCGCTATGCCACGCAAGCTGGTAAGGGTACTGGCGTTAGGCCAGCTTTAATTTTGGGAATTATTACAGAAGAAAGCAATTTAGGAAAAAATGTTGGAAAAGGAAATTGGCTGGTTGATTTAGCTCATGCCAGATGCGCCAAACAGCGCGAGGCTTTTGTGCAAATTACCGGTGAGCTGGGGATAAATCCAAACACTCAGCCAGTATCTAAAAAACAGTGGTATGGATATTGCGGGGGAGCGATGGGGCCGGCTCAATTTATGCCTACCACCTGGATGCTTTATAAAGATAGCATTGCGCGAATAACAGGACACAACCCGCCTTCGCCATGGAACGCCCAGGACGCTTTCACGGCGGCCGCCTTACTTTTGAAAGACAACGGAGCCGCCAAAGGCACATATAATGCTGAATGGACGGCGGCAATGAAATATTTAGCGGGATCCAATTGGAATAAATCAGCCTATAGATTTTATGGTGATGCCGTAATGGAATTCGCCAGAAGATACCAGGGCCAGATTGATATTTTAAATAGTTAATCTTAAATAACTAAATAATAAAGAGATTAGAAATAAGCGCCTCGCGAGGCGCTTATGAATTTGGCTAAATTTACGTTACACAATATGTTTAAAATTTGTCAAGCAAGCACTTGAAAAATTATTCAATGAGTATTATAATTAAATTACGGCCTAAACGCTTATTGGGGGCCTTTTGTTTATGATTATAGGCCACCAAAGACAAAAAACATATTTTCTCAACGCTCTCAAAAATGATAATTTAAGCCAAGGATATGTTTTTGTGGGCCAAGAGCATTTGGGCAAATTTTCTTTAGCGAAAAAATTGGCCTACAATGTTTTATTTTTAAGCGGCCAAAAAGATTCTTTGGATTTAGAAAATCAGCTCTCATCTGCCGAACTAAAAAAAATGGAATTATGTCCGGACTATACGGAATTTGCTGATGAGGAAGAAATTAAAATAAGCGATATCCGTGATATAAAAAATAAAATTTTACGCACATCTTTTGGCACCAGTAAGGTTTTAGTGATTAAAAAAATTGAAAGGATGAACACTGAGGCCGGAAACGCTCTGCTGAAAATTTTGGAAGAACCGCAAGGCGACACCCATTTTATTTTCACTTCCGCGCGTTCTGGCAGTATCATGCCGACAATTTTTTCCCGTCTAATTCCTGTACATTTTAATCCGCTGAAAACAAATGAGATAAAAAAACATCTTTTAAGTATTGCACAAAATGAAACGCACGCGAACATTTTGGCAGAGCTTAGCGGAGGGCAGATAGGGGTGGCCTTAAATTTTTTAAAAGATCCCAAAGACTTGGAAAATTTTAAATCAAACATAGAAAAGCTTAAAGCCTACTTGAAAGATCCGCTTTGGAAAAGAATTGCCAATACCAGCCAAGACAACAAAGCGGCGCAAGAGATGATTTTGGACTGGATGAGATTTTTGGAATATGTCCTGCGAAGCAGATTTTTATCACAAGATATTTTTGTAGACGGAAATCATTGGAAAAATTTGGATATAAGCAAATTAAAAAATACGCTCGAAAAGATTCACAGCACATGGAATTTATTTTCCCAAACAAACGCTAATAAAAAGATATTATTTGAAGAATTAGTTTTAAATTTACCCCCACACCTTCCAGAGGATTCTGCGGGTGTGTTGTGGGGATGAGTCACTAAAGTTCCTCATTCTTTGCCACCAAAGTTAAAGCTATGCGGTGAAGGTGTGGGGGTTTATAATATATGAGACAATTATTGGTTTTTCTTATATTTTTTTTCGTAATTATTGCCCTCGCTCTTATTGCGCTTGCCATTGTCTTTCCCAATCTTTTATATAATGTGGGCTCTTCAGGAGGGGCGCGAGGACTGGAGGTGTCTTTTGACGGGGGATATAACTGGCAGGGTAGAAACGCTATTTTAAACAGCAAAACGACACTTTTGCGCTATAAGATCAATGATTTGTTTTTTGACGATCAAAATTCAGACGTAGCATATGCTTTGACTGATGGTGGCATATATAAAAGCACCAACCAGACAGAGTTGTGGTTTAAGATTGGTGAAAAGGATATTCCGAGTTCTGCAAAAATTGACAGCTTGGCGCTGGACAATATAAATTCCCAAAGATTGCTCATATCTATTTTTGATAAAAATTCTAGCCAACTTTTAAAATCTGAAGATGGGGGAAACTCGTTTGAAAGGTTGTATGCATCACCTATTGCTGGAGTGCATATAAATTCCATAGTTTTGAATAATTTGCGCGGACAAATTTTACTGGGCACAAGCGACGGAGGCATTTCGGAAAGCAGAGACGGCGGTAAAAGCTGGAGCGTTTTAAAGTGGATGCAGGGATCTGTTTCTAAGATATTTTTAAAAAATCCTAGCGACAATCAATACTTTATTTTAAACGGCACCACTAAATTATGGCGTATGGATATTGATGGACAAAACTTTAATGAGGTCAAAATTTTTTCTGTAAAGCCCGCCCAATTGGGGAGCGTTTTTCAATCGCGACAAATTTACGGGGTTTGGTTTGACGAGGGGTCCAACTCAATAATGTGGGCAGGCACCTCCATGGGTCTTTTGCGATCGGTGGACGGCGGGGAAAAATGGAACGCCGTGCAAACTCTAGTGCCGGAGAAAAGTTCGCGCGTGTATGCTTTTGCTCAAGACTTTTTAAATCCTCAGGTCATTTATGTGAGCATGAACAATAAAATATATAAATCACAAGACGCCGGCGCGCATTGGAGCGAACTAAATTTTCCTGCCAAAAGCGCCATAGGTGCAATAAAGATTTATCCTCAAAACCCGTCAACCATTTTTGTGACAGGAGGAAACTAAAGCTAAAAATTTTCAATTTTCAGTTCTCAATTTTCAAACAATTTCCAATTACTCAATTTCTAATTAAAAAGTTTGAAAATTAAATCATTGAAAATTGTTTAGAAATTAGAAATTAAAAATTAGAAATTTTAAATCTATGTCAGACGATATATTGAAAAATTTAAAAATTGATTTAGACAAGGTAATTAACTTTGTGAAAAATGAATTTAGCGCACTGCGCACCAATCGTCCCACTCCAGCCTTGGTAGAAGACCTCAGCGTAGAGCAGTATGGAGGGATGCAACCGTTAAAATATGTGGCAACTATAAATGTAGTTTTGCCTAATATTATTATAATAAAACCTTGGGACAAGCAGGTGATTGAAGCGGTGGCAAAAGCCATCTCGCACTCTCCGTTATCCTTGTCTCCGATTGTAGAAAAGGACTCTATAAGGCTGGTTTTACCCACCTTGACCCAAGAGAGGAAGGGTCAAATGATAAAAATACTCCATAAAAAAGAAGAAGAGGGGAGGATCGCGGTGAGGATACATAGGGATGAGGCAGGAAAACAGGTTCAAAAAATGGAAAAAGATAAAGAAATAAATGAAGACGAAAAGTTTAGATTAAAAAATCGCATCCAAAAATTAGTCGATGAAGCAAATGTTTCTTTGGAAAATTTATTAAAACAAAAAGAAAAAGAAATTGAAGAGTCCTAACTATATTTTATGATTTTTGCAACCATAGTTTTTATTTTAATGTTGGCCATCTTGATTCTGGGACATGAAACCGGACATTTTTTGGCTGCTAAAAAAATGGGAATAAAGATAGAGGAATTTGGCATCGGTTTTCCTCCGCGGCTTTTCAGTTTTAAAAAAAATGAGACCACATATTCAATAAACTTATTGCCACTGGGAGGGTTTGTGAGGTTGTTGGGTGAAGATGGCCAGGAAAAACAGGGTCCGGAAAGTTTCGCTTCAAAAAAAATATACCAACGCGCCATAGTTTTGGTGGCGGGGGTCTTGATGAATTTAGTTTTGGCGTGGTTTTTTATATCTGCCAATTTAATGATTGGCGCTCCGCAAATCGTGGGTGCTGACGATGGGATCGTGCCCGTGCAGGTGATAGAAACTGTAAAAAATAGTCCGGCGGAAAAAATTGGCATAGAGCCCGGAGATAAAATTTTATCGGCATCTTTTGATAATCAAAAAATTAAAATAAATAATCCCGAAGATCTCACCAGCTTTGTTTTGCAACACAGGGGACAGTTGATATCTTTGGAAATTCAGAAAGGAGGCTCAACCATAAACAAAGAAGTCAATCTGCCAGAAAGCGCGACTGTAGGAAGCGGCATCTTGGGAGTTAGTTTGGCCAAAATAGAGCTACAAAGACATCCTTGGTATGTAGCTTTGTGGAAAGGTCTTGTGATAACTATACAAACCGCTATGTTTTTTACATGGGAGATTTTAAAAATTCTTTATAGCGCGCTTAGTGGACACAATGTCAGCGAGTATTTGAGCGGTCCATTGGGCATAGCTAAAGTAACATTCCAGGCGGTGCAAATGGGCTTGGGGTATGTGTTGCAATTGGCATTTTTGCTTTCTATAAACTTGGCGATTTTAAATATTTTGCCCATTCCAGCCTTAGATGGAGGCAGATTGTTTTTTCTCGCCATTGAAAAGATCAAGGGGTCTCCCATAAATCCAAAAATAGAACAAAAAGCTAATTTGGTCGGATTTGTAGTTTTGATCGCTCTAATGATTTTAATAACCATAAAAGATATAATTAAATTTTAAAAATATGAGACAATCACAAATTTTTGCAAAAACTACGCGCGAATCGCCACGGGATGAAATCTCTATAAACGCCCAGCTTTTGGAAAGAGCGGGATTTATATATAAATTTATGGCGGGGGCTTACGTGTATTTGCCCTTGGGATTAAAAGTTTTGGAAAAGATAAATAATATCATACGCGAAAAAATGGATAATTTAGGAGCGGAAGAACTTTTGATGACGGCCTTGCAGCCAAAAGAGCTTTGGCTTAAAACCGACAGATGGAACGTTTTGGGCGACATCATGTATCGTTTCAAAGATCGTAGCGAACGAGAGGTGGGGCTTGCATCTACTCACGAGGAGCCCATCACCGAAATGGCAAAAAGATACATCCACTCTTATAAAGATTTGCCCAAGGCGGTCTACCAGATACAAACCAAATTTAGAGATGAGCCTAGAGCCAAGTCCGGGCTTATACGCGGCAGGGAGTTTTTGATGAAAGATTTGTACAGTTTTCACCGTGATGATAAGGACTTGGATAAATTTTATGAAGAGGTTAAAAATGCCTATGGGGAAATTTTTACGCAGTGTGGACTAGAGGCGCTGGTCATTGAGGCATCGGGCGGGACATTTACTAAAGCGTTTTCGCATGAATTTCAAGTTGTTACCCAGGCCGGAGAAGACACGGTGATACTTTGTAAAAAACATAAATGGGCGCAAAACCAAGAAATCACCAAACTTAAAGCCGGGGACAGATGTCCCAAAGGAAGCGATATTTTGGAGTCTGCTAAAAGTGTTGAAGTGGGAAACATTTTCAAATTGGGCACTAAATTTAGTCGCGACTTAAACCTTCTTTTTAAAGATAAGGACGGCATCGATAAGCCGGTAGTGATGGCTTCTTATGGCATTGGACCAGGAAGGGTCATGGGGACTATTGTGGAGGTAAATCATGACCAAAGGGGAATCGTGTGGCCAGAAAGCGTGGCCCCCTTTAAGGCGCACCTTTTGGCGCTCGTGCCCAAGGAAAAAAGCAAACAGAAAAAAGTTTTTGATTTTGCGGAAAAGATTTACGACGACTTAAAGAAAAACAATATTGAGGTGCTTTTTGACGATCGAGTTGAATCGTCAATCGGAGAAAAATTTGTGGATGCGGATTTAATCGGCATTCCTTGGAGAATAGTAATAAGCGAAAAGACAGTGAATAAAAAAATGGTGGAAATTAAAAAACGTAGCGAAGCGGATCTCAAATTAATCAACGAAGCCGCTTTGATTAAAATGTTAAAAAAATAAAAAAAGAGGAGTTTGACATGGCGCGCCAATGGCGATAATCTACGATTAAGCATCACAACAAAATCCTTCCCCTGTGTAATTTATTTTGGGGAGTTAAGTATATTAAAAAAAATAATAATTAATAAATTAATTAAAAAATTATGAGAGAAAAAACTGACGGGGACAATTCGAGGCCTGAGTCAGAAGAGCAAAAACGACTCAACCAAATAAGACAGCACGATATTGACAGAGAAGAAAGAAGGCGTGCCGTTAAACAAGTTCCAGGACTAAGTGAAACTCTAAAGACGCTCGTAGATCATGGTTACGAAACAAATACGGAATTTAATGGCGCCCCACTATCTGCTGAAAAAATAGTTGGAAACAAGCCCACCCCATTGTCTGTCGCGGAAGTGATTAAGTTAATGGCCGATGATAAAAATATCAAGAGGGGCATTATAGGATTTTTGTATCAGGAAAGCTCCGATGATGACCATGAACAGGTTGGGTGGCTTGAGGCGGACTTACAAGAACTTTTAGAAGATGAGCTATATAAACGAATAGATGAACTAGAAAAGCGTCTTGATGAAAAAAATAAATAGTCAAATTATTTTTGTAAGTTCAAATATTCGGATGCATTAGTTAAAACATAGTGATGAATTTTTTTAATTTTAATATTTTTTCAAAAGATATAGGCATTGACCTTGGTACGGCCAATACTTTGGTATATGTCAGGGGTAAGGGCATTGTGATCAATGAGCCTTCGGTGGTCGCCATAAATAAAAAAACCGGCCAGGTTTTGTCTGTGGGACAAGAAGCTAAGCAGATGGTGGGACGAACCCCAGCTCATATTGTCGCCTCGCGCCCTTTAATAGGTGGCGTGGTTTCGGACTTTGAAGTGACGGAGCAAATGTTGAAATACTTTATTCAAAAAGTTTATTCTAAAAATTATCCTTTTTCTCGTCCTCGCGTGGTGATAGGCATACCCTCGGTCGTGACAGAAGTTGAGCGTCGCGCTGTGGGCGATGCGGCTCGTAGCGCGGGAGCGCGAGAAGTTTATTTGGTGGAAGAGCCAATGGCGGCGGCAATTGGCGCGAGGCTTCCGGTAAACGAGGCGGTAGGCAACATGGTGATAGATATAGGAGGAGGCACTACAGATATCGCGGTGATATCTTTGGGTGGAATTGTTGCCAACAAAAGCTTAAAAGTTGCGGGCGACAAGATGAATCAAGATATAGTAAATTATTGCCGCGAAGAACATCACCTGCTTTTGGGTGAAAGAATGGCAGAAGACGTAAAAATTGCCGTAGGATGCGCATTTCCCTTACAGGAAGACTTACAGCTCGCAGTTCGTGGAAGAGATATTATTACAGGATTGCCTAAAGAAATAGTTTTAAATAGTGAAGACGTCAGGGAGGCAATTAAGGGCTCCTTGAAATCTTTGGTTGATGGGGTTAAGTATGTAGTGGAAACAACGCCGCCGGAGCTGGTGGCTGATATTATGCAAAGTGGCGTCTATATGGTGGGAGGGGGAAGCTTATTGCGCGGCCTCGACCGACTTATAGCGCGTGAGATTAAGATGCCAGTTATAATAGTAGATGATCCTTTGACGGCCGTTGCTCGGGGCACTGGCTTAATACTTGAAGATTTAGATTCTTTGAGAGATGTTTTGATAAATTCTCAAAATGACTAAAATAATAAAAGCGCATTTTGGAGGCGCCTATTTTTTAAAGCAATGAGCACTAAAAGTAAAATCAATCGTAAAATAGTAATTTTTGCGCTACTGGCGCTTTTTATTTTTATATTGTTTGTTGTCCTCTTTTGGAAC
Source organism: uncultured Candidatus Saccharibacteria bacterium (assembly GCA_964357175.1). Lineage (GTDB taxonomy): Bacteria > Patescibacteriota > Minisyncoccia > GWC2-36-17 > CAYHJU01 > CAYHJU01. Next base: position 7,690 of record CAYHJU010000017.1, on the reverse strand, counting down.
AATAAATTGAATGTGGTTTATTCTGCCGCAACCAGCGTTAAATATTTTATTGGTCGCCCCATAAATTGGACTTATCAAAAAATTGGCAATGGTATCGCTTTAATAAAAAACGCACCTCGCTTTTCTCAAGAAATTAAAGATTTGGAGGCGCAAAATATAGAATTAACCAATCAGATATTGGACTTAAATTCATTAAAAAAAGAAAATGCACAGTTGCGCCTGCAACTTGGTGTGCGTATTATCAATTTTTCGCAGCCGATTTTTACTGTTAAGGCCTTGGGTTTCAATGATTTTTCCAATTTAATTTTGAAAGGGGGTGGCGCGGATGGACTGGCAGAGGATATGGTAGTATTTAGTGCAGGAAATATTTTGGTTGGTAAAATCACCAAGGTTTTGAATCACCAATCTTTTGTACAGACAATTTTCAATCAGGAAAATAAAATACCGGTAAAAGTAATGCCATCGGGATCTCTCGGATTTTTGAAGGCGGATACACTATTTAATTTAAAATTGGAGCTTCAAAAAAACTCCTCAAAAATATCGATTGGAGACACAGTTTTGACTAGCGGCCTAGATAAAACATATCCACAAAATATCATTATTGGAAAGGTCTCATCTATTAAATTTTCAGATCAGGAGCTGTTTAATGAAGCAAACATTGAACCGTCATGGGACAAAGGCATAGAATCTCCATTTTTTATCCAATCTCTGTAAAATCAACGAGCATATGAGGAATTTAAATCCGAAAATGTTATATTGGATTTTTTTGGTTGTTTTGATTGTTGGTCTTGTGAGCGCCTTTTGGTTTAATGTTTTTTTAAGCCCATTATTGGCTATTTTGTTTTTTGTAACTTTAAATTTTTCTTTTCCCTCGACTTTATTTTTTGCCATATTTTACGGAATTTTTTTTGACATATCGTCCGGCGCTCCTTTTGGCCAATACACATTGGGTTTTGTGGCGCTTTGTGCCACAATTTTTATATTTAGAAAATTTTTTGCCCTAAGAAATAACGTGGTAATTTTTTTACTTTGTCTGACGGTCTCTTTGGTTTTTTATATATTATCTTTATATATTTGGGGCGTATTATTTGGCATAAGTTCAGAAACGTTGTGGCCAAGTTTGAGCGTTACTGTACAGAAAAACGTTCTTAATTTGCTTGTTAATTTTATCTTGACTGTGCCCGTGTATCTGATATATTTTTTTAAAAAAGGCGATTTAAATTAAATATGTTCTGGAAAAATAGAAAATTTATAGTTAAAAAAAACCGTCAAGAAATAAATCCCGAAGAAATATTTTTGGATGCCAAGTTGAGGCGTCAAACACAAGATCCGCTTTCTGAGGCCAAGATAGAGGCTCCTTTTTTGCAAGAAAAATTTTTATGGTTTTTCGTCGGGGCGTCTATTTTTATTTTAATCTTGGTGGGAAAGAATGTTTATCTTTCCTTTTGGCGTGGTGCGGATTTAAAATTGAGGGCCCAGCATAATTCCCAGCGTCTTATCAATGTTCCTGCCCTGCGCGGTATCATTTATGATAAAAATAATAATCCTTTGGTAGAAAATGTCCCCTCTTTTAGTGTTTCCTTGTTACCTCAAGATTTGCCCAAAGATGATAACAGTAGAGAAAAACTTTTTCAAAATTTAGCCGATGATCTCAATCTAAAAAAGGACAACTTATTGGAGACAGTCAAGTCGTCAAATAATTCCTTTGAACCGATTCCGATTGCTCAAAATATAAGCTACGAGGATTCTTTAAAAATTAAAACTCGCTACTCAGACTATCGGGCGGTGATAGTAAATAGCGCCGCTGAAAGAAAATATCTTTCCCAGTCTCTTTCACCTTTAATTGGCTATGCGGGACTGGTGAATAAAAAGGAAGTCGAAAGTAAAAATTTGAGCGCGGTAGATTTTATTGGAAAATTGGGATTGGAAAAAAGTTATGATGATACGCTCAGGGGCCAGGATTCTGTGGGCCGTTTGGTCTTGGATGCCAGCGGAAAAGTTCAGCAAGAAGATTTATTGCGAGATTCGCGCCCGGGAAATAATTTGATTTTAACTTTAGATAAAAGTTTGCAAGATTATACTTTTAACCTTTTGAGTGTCTGGAAAAGACAGGGCGCGGCGGCCGTGGTTTTAAATCCGAAAAACGGAGAGATTTTAAGCATGGTGAGTTTGCCAAGTTTTGATGCAAATATTTTTTCTGAAGGCAATGCGCAAAAAATAAATGATGTTTTAAATGATCCCGGCGCCCCTCTTTTAAACAGAACCATAAGTGGACGATATCCTACTGGATCTACCATAAAACCTTTTATTGCTTCGGCCGCTTTATCTGAAAACATTATAAATCCGGACGAAAAGATATATAGTAGCGGACAAATCTCTATCCCGAATCAATATGATCCATCCATAGTTTATTTTTACAGAGACTGGAAGGCGCATGGATGGACCAATATGGTTGACGCGATAGCGGTGTCCAGCGATGTTTATTTTTATACTATAGGAGGCGGGTACGGAAATATAAAGGGCTTGGGGCCTGATCTCATATCTAAATATTTGAATTTGTTTGGATTTGGTAGATTGAGCGGCATAGATTTGCCCCAGGAAGAAGAAGGGCTGGTGCCCACGCCAGAGTGGAAACAGAGCAAGTATAAAGAAGAATGGTCTTTGGGCAATACGTATCATTATTCAATTGGACAAGGATACTTTTTATCAACACCTTTGCAACTTGCAAATGCTACCGCCGCCTTGATTAATGGCGGAACCTTGTGGAAACCACACATAGTAAGCCAAATTACAGACAGTCAGAAAAATATCGTCCAAACTATTTCCCCGCAAAAAATATCAGAAAATATAATCAATAACGATTATGCCAATCTTGTAAAAGAGGGTATGCGCGCCGTGGTGACAAGAGGTACGGCCCAATCTTTACAGCAGGTTTCAGAGGAAGTGGCGGGAAAGACAGGCACGGCCCAGTTTGGAAATGAGGGAAAGACTCATGCTTGGTTTGTGGGTTATGCGCCTTATAAAGATCCGGAAATAGTAGTCGTGGTTTTGGTGCAGGGAGGCGGGGAGGGTTCAAGCGCGGCGGTGCCTGTGGCGAGAGATATTTTTAATTGGTACTTTACAAACAGAAAGTAGAATCTAGCAAAAATTTTCAATTTTTAATTTTCAATTTTCAATCAATTTCCAATTTTAAAATTTTCAATGAAAAAGGCTCAAAAAATAATATTTGGTGTAGACGAAGTTGGCAGGGGAGCTTTGGCGGGGCCGGTGGTAGCGTGCGCTCTTTGGGTGCCGGAAGAGAAAATTTTAAAAGAAATTAAAAATCAGTGTGGTATTTCTAAAATTAAAGACTCTAAAAAAACTTCTCCGAAAAAAAGAGAAGAAATTTTTAAATGCGCGCAAAAGCACCTCCAGTTTTCTTTGGGAATGGTTGGTCCAAAAAAGATAGATGAAATAAATATACACCACGCCACGCTACTGGCGATGAAAATGGCGGTGGAAAAATTGATTAAAAAAATCAAGCAAAATCCCCACCTGATTTTAATTGACGGAATACATAAAATACCCGGTTTAAAACTAAATCAAAAAACGATTATACAGGGCGACACGAAAGAACCGGCTATTTCGCTGGCATCAATTTGCGCCAAAGTTTATCGAGACGCTTTAATGTCAAAAAATTTAAACAAAAAATATCCGCAATATAAATTTAACGCTCACAAAGGATACGGCACCCCGATGCATTTTTCTTGCATAAAAAAACACGGGATTTCTTCAACTCACCGCAAAAGTTTTTTGAAAAACCGCGCTTGACGGACGTCCTTTTGTGTGATACAATGTGCTTATAAAATTAGTACATTGAAATATTATTCACATTTGCCATAGCAGAAAGCAATTCTTCGCAAAGGATATTTTTCTGCTGTGGCAAATCCGAAACAAATCGGAAGCCCGCCAGCGTGTGTAGGCGACGAGTCCTTGAAGAGGGACATGTCGTAAGGAAAGGAGAACGGGTCATGCCTGACAAGTTCACTTTCGGTAGTGCCGGTCTTATCCATGAGCTTGAAATGGCAAAGGCGAGGGCTGGTGGTTGGTCTCAGGCCCTGGTCAAAGAATCGTGCAAGGGGAATGTTCAGGCCGATTTTCGCGACGTTCTTTTAGGTCGCGCCCGGATTGTAAAAATTAAACTTTGCGATTTTCCAATTTTTTGCACCATTTGTATCGGTCAATATTCTTCCATTGGCTCTCTTCGTAGAGAGATTGAGAGCAGTGGTTGCTCAATCATTGGCCGGGGTAATGGCAACTTGGACAAAATCATTCTTACTTCTACGTACAACGTACTTCGTTTGGTAAAGCCTTCCGTTGGTGATCTCGGTTTCATAAACGGAGCTACCACTAAAGAGATTTGTGTCAGGGCCAAAAAACTCGGTCTTGACCGTTGCCCCGCTGAAACCGGCCCTCAGCTTCGTCATCAATACAAAGACCAGCCCAGAGGCGAATGTCTCTTTGTTGCGACGGATGTCCATAAGCCCATTGACTCGGACGACAGCTTTCTCGTGTTCGGTGTGGAGCGCCACATTGGCGGGGAGCTATGGCTCGGTGGCTACTGTGGCGACCCGAGCATCTTCTGGGACGCTGGCAACCGTTTCGTGTTCGTCTCTCGGCAGCCTCTTGCTCTTGAGTTCTTGGAATCTTGAGCAAATCCTAGGTTTCTTGGTCCCTCACGTTTTGTGGGGGACTTTTTCTTTTTTAAAAATTCTACTTACTACTTTCTATTTACTATTTTCTGAAATGGGCAGGCTTATAAAAAAGCAACTGCCTTTTTCTGCGCCCTCGCTTTCGGCCCATATTTTTCCGTGATGCGCCTCAACGATGTTTTTGGCTATATAAAGTCCCAGGCCAGTTCCGTTGGCATTCACGTGGCGGCCTTCTTCACTGCGGACAAATTTTTTAAATAATCCTTTTAAAGTTTCCGGACTGATACCTATGCCACTATCTTTGACGCAAAAAACCAAATCGCTTCTTTTTTGGTTTATGCTCACTTCCACCTTGCCCTTGGGGGTATATTTTATAGCGTTATCTATTAAATTCATCACGACATTTTGAATTTTATCTTTATCCAACATCAAAAGCGGCGCAAAATCTGGCCGACTCCACACAAGTTCAAGATTTTTTGTGTGGGCTAAATTATCCAGCTCATTGATTGTTTTCTCGACGATATCCACTAAGCTATTTGGTTTAAAATCATAAGCTATCTTTCCGCTTTCAATGCGCGATAGGTTTAAAAGGTCATTTACCAGATCAATAAGCCCCTTATTTACGTCCATTATTTTTTTTAAAACTTCCTGCGCCTTGTCATTTATTTTGCCATAAGTTCCTTCTATCATAAGCGATGTGTATCCGCTAATGGCGGTAAGCGGGGTGCGCAGTTGGTGCGAGGCAATAGAAATAAATTCTGACTTTGCCTGATCCAATCTTTTAAGCTCACTATTTGCTTGCTGGAGTCTCATTGCCAAAGAAGCGATCTGTTCGCGAGATTTTATTTCTTTCGACACGCTACGCATTAACAGCCACCCGCCGATAATAGAAAAAACCAGCGTACTAATAACCAAAAATTTACTCAAAGTCGTATCTACAAAGAAGAATTCTGAAAATATTAAAATCCAAAGAATAAAAATTAATGCTTGAGTAATAACTATTTTAATATCAAATAGTGTAAAGCGAGTTATGGCGTAGTAAAGCAGTGCCGAAAAAAATATTCCAGAGAAAAACGAAAGAGGGAAAATGTCTATCTTATACGCCGGAGCAAATCCCGCGGATCCTACTGTGATTAAAACAAAAAATGCCAAAAAGATGTATTTTGCCCGAGTTTTTTCCACGCCGACCAATTTTTTGTCTCTGTAGTGTTTGTAAAAGTTTATTATGGTCAATATCAAATATATGAAAAAATAAACCATGAAAATGTGATGAAAAAACTGCGCTTGAGTATGCACGCCCCAGGAATATCTGAAAAGGTCTTTTACAAAATAATCAGTGCGACTTATTGCCAGAAATAAAAAAGATAATACATAGGCCAAGAAAATCAATGATTTTTTGACGGGGATTTTTGTGAAAATAACACTAAAGTGATACATCAAAACAGGCACAAAAATCACTCCTGCATAAATAAATCTGTCCCAAAAAATCGCTTGCAGATCTGAAGGCGCATTTAGCATCTTGAAGGTTCCAAAAAGCCAAACGCCGACTGCTAAATTTAATAATAAAAATATTTTATGGAGTGCTAATTTTTTATTTTTCAAAAAAACAAGAAATCCCAAGCCTACTACAAGAATAGCTCCGAGCAAAGATATGATAGGTATTAAAGAAAGAATAAAATCCCGCATATATTTTTTATAATAATAGTATTTTAACACTATTCATACCATCTTCAAAATTTCCATTAAATAATAAAACCCCCGCTGGTTCACGGGGGTGTATCGATTATTTCGAAAAAATCTCTAAGAATTTATTTGGCGGTATGCTTTTGCCAAATGATGTAAATGGAGCGGCCGGAAATCCAAAATCGCGTCCACGCTCCATGACGATATCCATAAAAAGTGGGTCAACCTTTCCCACGTGATGATTATTGTCATTAGCTATGGTCTGCAGGACGGTTTCTGCCATACAGCCAAAAGTGTGGTAGGGCGGCAGGCTCATCCACCAGAATTTTACATTTGATGGCACGCTGGCGATTGATCCGTCAATCAGCAGAATGTCTGGTCTTTGCTTAATGAGCGCGGGAGAAACATTCCGAGGCTGAGACACCTCTAAGACAACGGCGTTTTGCTTCAGGTGCTCAGGTTTAATAATGGCCTTTGGCGCGCTGGTTGCGGTGATCACAATATCAGCATTTCTCACTTGAATTAGATCAGAATCAATTACCACCTGGCAACCGCATTTCTGCGCCTCTTCTTGTAGAGTTTTCAGACGAAACGTGTCTCTGCCGATTAGTATTAATTTATCAAAATTTGGAGCCAATGCCAGAGAAACAGTTTTGCCAATAATTCCCGTTGCCCCCACCACAGCCAAAACAGAATCTTTTTTTGGCAAACTAATTTTCTGGATAACGTCATTAACTCCCTGTATTGCCAATGCCGCTGCGTAAGAGTCTCCGTGAGTAATAGCAACCTTGACTTCTGGCGCCTGAGCGAGCCATTCGCCAGATTTGGTCACGGAGGCCGTCAAGGCGCCCAATCCAACCACACTGCAACCAAGGCGATTTTGGGCATAAAGAGTCGCTTCCAAAATCCTCTTTCTAACCATCTTGTTTTTCGAAGGATCCATCACCTGGGCGCCAGTAAGCCAAATAAGAATAATGTGGCCATCCGCCTCGCTGTTGACATGAAACTTGGAAACAACAGAAAATCCATTGCGTCCCTTTAGTTTCCAAAACAAGGAAAGTAGGGGGCGTCTTAAAATTTTACCGAACAAAAACTTGGGCAAGGGCAAGACATGTGCCAGGTCCTCAATGTCCCGCAGATGGACCAAGAAAGCCATTTTTCTCATGCGTCACCTCCTTTTTAAAGAGCTCTTAGATTTTAGCCGAGTTTAATTCATCTGTCATACAGTAATGCATAAAATTTATTAAAAGTCAAGGGCGAAAGGTAATGTGTATACTCATATTGCACTTTTCAGATAGTCTGAGAGCATATGAAAA
>CAYHJU010000016.1:17933-20562 GCA_964357175.1 uncultured Candidatus Saccharibacteria bacterium | reverse complement strand
TCTCCGGAAACACTTTTGACGTCCGGAACGAGTCGTTGGGCGCGATCACGATCAATGTTTCCAATGGCACGACGCCGACAGTTGAAAACGTCAGCACCTCTACGACGACCGTCAACGCAGGTGTCGCGACTACGGTAACGGTGAAAGATACTGCGACACCTCCAGTGGCAATTGCAGGTGCGATTGTTCTCGTGACCGCCTCCGACAACACGGGGCCTATGCCCTTCGACAAGATAGTGACGATAACGCGCGTAAGCACGACGGCGACGGTCGCGCACACGGCGCACGGCCTCGTGGACGGCAAGAAGGTCAAGATAAAAGGGGCGGACCAACAAGATTACAATGGGATCTTCGTGTTGACGTTCATCGATGCTAACTCCTATAGCTATGCAGTGAGCAATGCGCCCGCAACGCCAGCAACGGGGACGATCAAGGCGACCGGTGTGGTGATCAGCGGGACGACGGATGGAAGCGGGGTGATAAGCGACACGCGCTCGCACGCGAGCAACCAGCCGATCACAGGAAGGATAAGAAAACATTCAACTCCACCAAATTATACTCCACCAAATTACAAAACCGGCAATATTGTAGGAACGATTTATAGTGCGACAGGTTTTTCAGTAACCGTACAATTAATTTCAGATGACTAATGTGGCAATAGTGTTATAATAAATGATATAATTATCATATGGATAAAGAAACAGAAAAAGAAGAGGCCAAGAAAATATTTATCGAGCAACTAAATAGGAGAAACACCGAGACGGTGGAGGTTGTTTTGCGCGTTATGCAAAAAGAAATAACCGATATTAAGATTGTCATTGCCAGTTTGAATAATACTATGGGAGGACTCATTGAAAGGCAGAATCAGCTGGAGCAGAAAGTGAACATTCAGAAGGTCCAGATGATGGGATTAGGCCCGAGCGTTAAAGAAGACAAAGTTAAAGAAAAATAACCATGGCAATTTCAATCGCATGGCCAACTGGAGTAATAAGCGTACCAAAGGCGGATATGACGCTTGTTTCGTCGTCGCCTTTTGAGGTACGTGAATTAAATATCAATACCTTCCGCCTTACCCTGGATGACTTGCAAGATGATGCAGACGGTCAAGTTTGGGCTACAACCCACAATCATAACACCGTAGTTACGGTTGGAGGAGTTACACTTGCGCGAGTGGTTGAGATTATCAACGGCTACACGATAACTTTTGAGAATGGTTCGTATGCCGTAAATCTTGTTGGCGCTAACTCTAATATTGGAGATGTGGTTAACCTAAACTCTGTATCAGTTCGCGCGGCCAATAGCGCGGGTCTTACAGAGCCTGACATAGCAGCTACAGTATGGAATGCCCTAATCGCAAATCATCTTACAGTCGGTACAACAGGAAAAGCCCTGTCTGACGCGGGAGCGGCAGGGAATCCGTGGAGTACCCCTGTTACAGGCAATACTACTGCTGGAACATTCGGTGAATTGGTTGGAAAGAAGCTTTTGACGATAGCTAAATTTCTGGGATTAAAGTAAGCCCCCACACCTGTTTAATTATTGCCTCAAATCGTAGACCCCCGACACCTATTCTCCTGTTGCTCTGTTTTGTGAGTAGCAACAACCATCAGTGTCAAATATGCTATATGGTAGGGCTATTTACGATAGACAAAAAATTCGCAAAACTACAGGAGAACAGGTGTGGGGGTAGAATACAAATATGTTTTATGTCTATATACTAAAGAGTAAAAAAGATAGCAAGCTATATATAGGTTCGACAAACGATTTGAAGCGGAGATTTGATGAGCATAATAAGGGAGAGGTGCGTTCTACCAAAAGCAGACGTCCGTTTGAGTCGAGATATTATGAAGCTTATTTTTCAGAAGAGGACGCAAGACACAGAGAGTTTTCGCTCAAAAAAGATGGAAACGCCTTAGCTCAACTTAAACGGAGAATTAACACCAGTTTAATTTAAGTAATTATAAGTATTCGTGGTATAATTTTAATATGAGAATAGATGATCTTATCTTATTGCTAAACAGTAGGTTAAAAGAATTTAAGCTATCCAAAGATTATGCCAAGATGAACGGCGATTTGGAAAGAATGAATTCCGCCGATGAAGAAATTATCTCTTTAGAGGATACTTTGTTTAAATTAAATTTATTGGTTGACACCTCCAAATCAGCTGCCGCCAAAGAAAAAATTCTCGCGGAAGTTATAACCGACGGTTCAGTCGCCGTTTTGGGTGAATACGATATCACTCCCTATGCCACCGACCCTTTGCATGAAGAGAAAATAATGAATATTTTGAGTAAAATGGGAGTGATGGATACCGCCGAAAAAATTGATGACTATATCAAGGGCAAATATTTGAGCAGTCCAGTCACCGGAGAGATGATTATGAGCGCTGCGCGAGCTTACAAAGTTGATGCAAGATTAATGATGGCCATAATGGAACAAGATTCGCGTTTTGGCACTGTTGGTATCGCCACTTCCACTTTAAATCCGGGCAATGTGGGTAATGATGACGCTGGTAATACTCGCACTTACGAATCTTGGCAGGAAGGCGTGACGGCAGTAGCGGAATGGCTTAATGGGCACCGTGTATCAAAAATCATTTCCGAAATTCTTGAGTCTCCCAGTCCTACAC
>CAYHJU010000016.1:0-17833 GCA_964357175.1 uncultured Candidatus Saccharibacteria bacterium | reverse complement strand
CAGAAACTCCCAGTCCTACACCAGAAACTCCCAGTCCTACACCAGAAACTCCCAGTCCTACACCAGAAACTCCCAGCCCTACACCTACCGCTACAACCTAGGAAACGGCCGCCATATAACAGCTAATTAAACCACCTTGGAAAATTTTAAAGAAAACATGGAAAAATTTCTTCCATTTTTGGAAGATCTGCGTGAACGATTGTATCGCGGGGTAGTTTTATTCATCGTATTCTTTTTTGGCGGTTTTTTTTCTGCTGGAATAATTCTGAAAAAAATATTAAACCTTGTTCATATCGATCAGGTTATAATAACCACTTCTTCACCATTTCAGTTTGTCGATATAGCGATGGATGTCGGGTTTTTTCTCGCGATTATGGTTTCTGTTCCGTACATTATTTATAGCTTTTATGCCTTCATCGCACCTGCATTAACTAGAAACGAGAAAATACAACTTTTTAAATCTATTCCTTTAAGCATGGGATTATTCATCGTTGGTTTTTTTTATGGCTTTTTTATTCTTTATTATGGTTTAGGATTATTAGCTTCCATGAACATCAGTTTAGGGATCGCCAATTTTTGGGATATCGGTCGATTTTTATCACAAATGTTTATTACTTCCGCTTTGTTGGGACTAATCTTTGAGTTTCCTCTCTTCTTGTCTCTGCTTATAAAACTGGGGATAATTACGCCCCAAATCCTCAAAAACAATAGGCGTGTCGCTTATTTTTTAACCGTTTGTCTGACCGCTTTACTTCCGCCAACTGATGGTGTATCATTGATAGCGATGGCACTGCCACTCGTGCTATTATATGAAGGGACAATATTATTAAATAATAAAAAAATATATGTTTGGATTAGGACTTAAAGAACTACTCATTTTGCTTGGTATTATTATTTTGCTTTTTGGTTCAAAAAAGATCGCGGATCTTGCTCGCAGTGTCGCGGAGGCTGTCAAAATCCTCAGGGGTAGTTTTTCAGATGATGAAAAAGACAAAACGGGTAAAAAAAATTAAATCGAGGGAGTTTCATTAATTTAGAGGGTCGATATTATCATCGTTATTATTAAATAATAAAAAAATATATGTTTGGCTTAGGAACTAGAGAAATAATTATTTTGGTCGCTGTCCTCGTTTTGCTTTTTGGCGCAAAGAAGATTCCGGTACTTGCTCGCAGTATTGGGGAGGCTTTCAGGCACATCAAGAATGGTTTTTCAGATGATGAAAAAGACAAAACGGATAAAAAAAATTAAATCGCGTAACCGCTATTGTATCATTAATTAATAAAAAGGTCGATATTATTAAATAATTATTAAATAATAAAAAAATATATGTTTGGATTAGGACTTAAAGAATTACTCATTTTGCTCGGTATCATTATTTTGCTTTTTGGTTCAAAAAAGATCGCGGATCTTGCTCGCAGTGTCGCGGAGGCTGTCAAAATCCTCAGGGGTAGTTTTTCAGATGAATCAGATGAAAAAGACAAGACGGGTAAAAAAAATTAAATCGCGTAACCATTTGTTAGTCGAAATATGAAAAATTGGATACGTATTATTTTGGCATGCTTCGTTTTGCTTGGTGGCACGGCGCTTTTTGCTTATCAGTCACTCAATCAATTTAATAACGCGCTTGATAATTTAAGCGCTTCTGTTCTCACAATTGCAAACACACCGCCAATTCCTTTTTCTGACAAAACAAATAAAGAGCAAATTTCAACTACTACCCCGGAAACCACCTCAACCTCGGCAACATCAACTGATTTGAAACTATCTTTCATTTTTCCCCAAAAAGGAAGCGAGGTTTATATTGGCTGCACGTACCAACTTTCCTTTCAATCATCAACGATAATACGCTCATTGGAAACTGCTCTCATTGATGCTGTTACGATAGAAACCGTCGAGCCGATTGCAAGCGGTTTAGCGAGAGAAAACAAAATAGAACCAAATTCTCAAAGTTTAAATTGGAAGGTGGGAGTAGTTTGGCCGGGTGAATATTACATCAAAGTCTCAAACATTAATGGTGTTGACTTAGAAAATAAAAGTAAAGTTTTTACGATAAGCAAAATGCCAAAAGGTATAAGTGCTGACGAAAGAGAAAAAATTTGCAAGGAATCGGACAGTTCATTTTAATGTGACGGGGTTCCCTTCTCTTATTGTTCCAGTTTCGTCAATCAATTGCATCGCATTGTCTATGACGCCGCCGGCAGCTTGCATGTTTCCTTCTCTGCGGTCAACTTCAACCTTTATTCCCAAAATAGTTGACCCATCGGGAATAGCGAATCCAAAATTTGTGGCTATCAAAATATCGCTGATTTCGCTTTTTGCCAGATTTCCATTCAGCTGTGTTGCATAGACGCCGTCATCGCCTCCGCCGGCGACCGTAATTTCATCCGTTGTAGCCCAAGGTTCCGTGCCGGCTCCGTCAACATTCGTGCCGGTGCCGGCAATGGTTGGCGAGGTATCGGTAGCACGTATCCATCAAATATTTTCTGTTCAGCTTGGTTCGTTTTTCTGCTTCGTCCAGCAACTCGCTACGTTTCTTTTTTAACTTTGTCCGTAAATATTCTGTTCTTAACTCGACTAAATACTGATTCCTTGACTGCATGTTCATCATAGATAAAATGAGTTAGTTTTTTACTCATTTTACCGCATTATATTTCGGTCAGAAATTAGATGATTTAACTGATACCCGTATAGTCAGATTTTAGATGATTTAATACGTTTGCTGGGGAAAGTCTTAGGTATGTGGTATGATTTTACTATATTGTACCATATTTTACCGCAACAGATGTTAACTTTGCTGTGGAAAGTCTTAGGTATGTGGTATGATTTTACTATTAGGAACGAATGGGGAAAGATTAGAATTCTCATGAAGAATCACACATTCCATTTCTTTATATTTTCATTGTACTGTTTTGTGTTTTTCGGTTTTTTTTCAATTTCTGTCGCGTCTGCCGGTTATCAAAAAATCGCCCCGGGCGATACCGTCACTTTGGGCGAGTTTGTCTTTGATGATAATTTTGTCGCTACTACGACGCCGTGTACTATCGGCATAACCAATCCCTTGGATGTGGTAGTAGTGCCCCCAACAACACCAATGACCGCATCCACTAACGGTTGGCATTATTATAATTACACCACTGCGGCAAACGCTGCTTCCGGTATTTGGCCTTCCTTTATGACTTGCGGTAGCGCGGCAAACGGTGACCTAGTCAAAGTGGATAAAAGTTTTACTGTGGAAGCGGGTAAAGGTTATACGGTGACATTGTCCGATTTTGGAGAGACCACAGTTAACACCGCTTACAAAGCAAAATTACAGGTCTTAAACTCCGCGACCGTTCCCACGGATGCCGATTCCTTACCGACGGTGGTTATTACTGACTCTGCCGGAACAGTTCAAGTGCCAGCCGGTGTTATGACCAAGAATTCAAACGGAACTTACAGTTTTAGTTATAGTATTGGCGCTAGCGCGGTCGGCGGTGTTTGGGAGACTGTAGTTTCGGTTGTTATAAACGGTCAAACAATTAAAAGAAATGACTACTGGAACCTTTCAAGTTCACCGGCAGACGTTCAAATAATTAAAATTACAGATAAAGTTATACCGACCATAACCGCCAGTGTGAGAATTGATAACAAAGGAACTGCGGCGAGCGATTTTTACTATGTGTACTGTATTGTAAGCAGTGAAAATAATTTATGCGGTGGAAACGATGATGTAGCTTCTGGATCGGCTACTGCATTTATAAATGCCGGGAGCTTTATAAACATATCATTGACTTTGAATGTGCCAACAGCGGGAACTTATTGGTTCAAAGTCAAAGCGCGCGCTTTAGCTGAAACTAACTGGGCGGTAGCAACGGCACAATTTATAGCAGAAAATCCTCCTTCACCGCCGCCACCTCCACCTCCTGGAGGAGGCGGGGGTGGTGGAGGAGGAGCGGAAATTTTACCGACGATTCCGGCAGGATCTTGCAATGGCGCTGATTTTAATCGGGACGGTAAAGTAAATTCCGTAGATTTCTCTATTTTACTGGCATTCTGGCAAAAACTACCGCCATTCAAAAATCCTTGCGTTGATATAAATAAAGACGGTAAAGTAAACTCGGTAGACTTCTCAATCTTGTTGTATCAATGGGGTAAATGATTATAATTATGAATAGTAAAAAAATATATTTTATTCTGGCGTTTAGCGCGATATTTTTGCCGAGCTCGGTTTTAGCTTCTTCTGTTTATATAGACACAAATCATTCAGAATTTTTTGTAGGTGATACCATACTGGTTAGTGTTCATGTTGACTCTGAAAGCAAAAACATAAATGCGGTTGAGGGGGAGGTCTTGTTGGATCATGCGGCAGACGCATTTTCTTTGACCGATATTAACACCTCGGGTTCTCAATTTTCTCTCTGGCCCATCAAACCCTTGCCGTCTGAACACAACGCGCGCATTTCTTTTGCCGGCGGGGCCCCCGGCGGTTTCGTGTCCAAAGACGCGATTGTTTTTAACATTGTTTTGAAATTGCAAAAAGCCGGTCAAATCGCATTGTCGCCCAACAATATTGAGGTTTATCTAAACGATGGCAAGGGCACCAAAGATGAAGTGAGTGTGAAAGATTTGATTATAAACGTTTTGCCGAAGAAATCAGATGCGAAAGCGGCTGATGATTGGAGTAGAATAATTTCAAATGATAAGACAGCGCCCGAATCTTTTGAAATTACCATTGGCCAAGACCCATCTATTTTTGATAACCAGCATTTTGTTAGTTTTTTTACCACCGACGCGGAATCAGGAGTTGCTTTTTATGAAGTTCAAGAGGGAGAAAGAGGTTTCGTAAGAACGGAAAGCCCGTATGTTTTAAAAGACCAATCATTGCAAAGCTTGGTAAAAATTAAAGCGGTTGACAAAGCCGGTAATGAAAGAATAGAAGAATTGATGCCGTTTGCGCCAACTGTGCCGTTTTATAAAAATATTCTGTTTTGGATTGCTGTATTTATAATCATTATCATAGTTATATTCTATGTGTTTTGGAGAAATTTTAGGAGAAAGATGAAAATATAAAATGAAACTTGCCCCCACACCTTTACAGAAAGCCACGGCTGTAAAGCCTTGGATGAATGATGTGATACTCGCGAAGCGAGAAATGGACAAAGCCACACCTATAAAGGTGTGGGGGCTTGCCCTTAAATATTTTTGTCTTCCGGTTGCGTTTTTTGCTTTATTTTTTGTCTTTAATGTATCTAAAGCGAACGCTGCGACTCTTTATTTTAGCCCCTCGTCGGGCAATTTTACCGTTGGCAATATTCTCAATACAAGTGTCTTGGTTAATACGCAGGGCCAAGCGATAAATGACTCCAGTGCTGTTATAAACTTCCCTGCGGGTCTTTTGGAGGTCGTTTCGGTCAGTAAATCCGGCTCCGTCTTTTCTTTGTGGGTTGAAGAACCGGCTTTTTCCAATAGCGCGGGAGTTATATCTTTTGATGGCGGACTGCCCACACCGGGTTATAACGGAAGCGCGGGGCAACTTCTCAACATTACTTTCCGGATTCGAAATGCCGGCACTGCTTCATTAGTATTCTCTTCCGGAGCAGTCCGAGCAAATGACGGCTACGGCACGGATATTTTGCAGACTCGCGACCAAGCCCAATTTAATTTGGTTTCGAAAGAGGAACCAGCAGTGACTCCGCCTCCTGCTCTTGGAACTCCGCAAGCGCCTGCTATTTCTTCACCAACCCACCCAGACCCCAACAAGTGGTACGCGCTAAACGATGCTAAATTTGCTTGGGATTTGCCTTCGGGCGTAACCGGGGCTCGCTTGCTTGTGGGAAGAATTTCGAATGCGGTCCCTACGGCAAACTACATTCCGGCGATTAGCTCTAAGGAACTTGATAATTTTGAGGATGGCATTTGGTATTTTAGCGTACGTTTGCGCAATGACGCCGGCTGGGGAGCGGTATCCCGTTTTCGCTTTCAGATTGATACCGAAAAACCAAGCCGTTTTGAAATAACCGAGGCGCGGCGAACAGATTTGACCGAACCTAAGGCAAAATTTATTTTTGACGCCAAAGACGATACTTCGGGCATTGATCATTATAAGATTCAAATTGACAATGGAAGTCCGCAAGTTTGGCAGGATGACGGAAGCCACAGATATGAGACGCCAGTTTTAGGGCCGGGAAAACACACACTTATTGCAAAAGCAGTGGATAAAGCCGGCAATTCTTTAGCAAGCTCGGCAGAATTCACTATTGAAGCATTAGAAGCTCCTGTAATCACCGATTGGCCGCGGGAATTGCAGAGTGGAGAACTGCTGGTTATAAAAGGAACAAGCCAATATCCTGATTCACAAATTATTGTGTATCTGCAGCAGGAAGGGAAAGATGCCGTAAGCTACGGCGCCAAGGCCGACAGCAAGGGAGGTTTTGTGTTTGTGGCCGAAGAACGTCCCAGAGACGGAATCTACAAACTCTGGGCTGAAGTGGCTGACGACCGGGGCGCCAGAAGCGATCCTTCCGACACGGTAACAATTGCCGTCCAGCGTCCAGCGTTTCTAAAACTGGGCTCGTGGGCGGTAAGCTTGCTTGCGGTGGTGGTTCCACTTGTGGTGCTGATATTCGCCCTTTTATTTATCATTTGGTATGGCTGGCATAAGTTCGGTTCATTCAGGAAGAAATTAGGAAAAATTAAGAAAGAAGTTCGTGAAGCGGAATCAGCTCTCCACAAGGCATTTGATGCATTAAAGGAAGATATCCGCGATCAAGTTAAGTTGCTTGAAAAAACCAGAACCAAAAGACAACTTACCGAAGAAGAGGAGAAAATTATCAAGCAGTTGAGAAAGGATTTAGATGACGCAGAGAAGTTTGTGAGGAAAGAAATTGAGGATATTGAAAAGGAAATCAAGTGAGCTCGTTTAATTGACCTTTGAACCGACTTGTTGTAATATAGAGGCACCCTGAAAGTTATCCACTATTGCGAATTTGACTAAATTTTGCGGATAGCATAGGGGTTGTGTTGAAGGCGAAAGTCGCGCCTTCCGTACCTACAAAACGAAATATATCGTCCGTCCCCGAAAGGGAACGAATTCCGCGAAAGCGGATGGAGTTGAAACACGGACTTCGAATCAGTACTACCAAAGTTTTCTTGTGAGAGCCCAAACGCTTCACATAAGATGATTTTGGTGGTATGATTTACCTGCCATGCCCTTTTGCAAAAGGGCGGCATGGAAATCCTGTCGCAAGGCAGGCACGAGGTCACCCGGGATGTTTCAACTCCGGGTGATTTCGTTTTTGTGGGAAAAACAAGAAAGAAGTGCCGTGGGACGTAAAAAATGTTAAAATAATATCATGTCTATCAGAATAATAAAAAATCCTATAAGCAAATCTGAATTGGCCGATATAGCCAAGGAAGAATTTGGCGATCTTGTGAAGGCGGTGGTGGATATTGAGCAAGAAATTATGGCCGTCGGAGGAGAGCTTCATGCGGACGAAGAAGTTTTGTTGACTGAAAACGAAGGGTCAAAAAGAGAAAATACTTGGGGCATTAATATTTATCCTAAAAAATCCGAAGGGGAATGGATTGAATTTGATTCCATGATAAATCTAAAGCCAATTTTTGGTAATCGTTCTCGTGGCGTTGAAAATGACGCGATAAGAGAAAAAATAAAAAAAATAGTTGAAAAATTAATAATATGATTCTCCAGCATAAAGAATTAGCCCAAGGAAGATGGTTTCGGCTTTCTTTGGCTCAGCAAATGGGTAATATTGGAAGTGAAGTTTCCAGAGCGTCCAATTGGCAAAACAAAGATGAAAAACTTTTTTGGGGCGCAGCCGAAAGGGCGCTTGAGCTTTTTGATTTAACGCTCGCAGATCCTCGCTGGAAGGGTCGCCTATGGGAGATTGCTAGGGCCAGAGAGGTGTTTTGCGACGCGCTTTATGGAGGAAAAATGTATAAAAGCTCCCTGCAAAATCTTATCGGTTATTTTGATCAATTTGCTTTAATTGCAATGAACAAGGCGCAAAAATTGTCATAAAAAACAATCTTTCATGTTTGCATATAGATTTTTTTAGTGTATAATTTAAACATACAAACCTTCTTGCTTTAGGCCTATTGTCTATGATGCCCAACCTAAGTGTGGGGAGAGTAATTTAATAAGTAATAAAAGATAAATATATGAAAAAATCTGCTTATTTGTTCATTTTAGTCGTTTTGTTAAGCTCTTTTTCGGCGGTTAGTTTTGCGCAGGCGTTGGAGCGAAATAATGCCAGCTCTACAAAAAGGAATGAGTCTGTTTTAAAAGTAAAATCTTCGACATCCGCTTCGGTAACGCCCAAAGAAGTTCAAAACAGAATGAGAGTAGAACAAAAAAGAAAAGACACAATAAAATCATATTTTAACAATATGGTTAGAAAAATTCAGGCCGCGATAAATCGTGAAATAAAATTGGCAGATAGAATAGAATCACGACTCAATAAACTTGCCTCAGCTGGAAAGGATGTCGTTGCCTTGCAAGTAAAGCTGGCAGATGCCAGAATAGCCATTAAAGATGCACAAAAATATTTGGATGATGCCAAAATTCAAATGGAAACTATTTTGAAATCAGACGACGTGAAACAAGCCTTTCAAGACGTGAAAGTTCTGATTAAAAACGCTGTAGAGAAGGTAAAATTAGCGCACCAGAAATTGGTTGATGTTGTCAATTCTATGAAAGGAACGAGCTCTTCATCATGCAAGGTGGCCTCAAATTGTGGCAAGCCTTTAGTTTGCAAAGACGGAAAAGAGTATCCCGCTTGGTCCTGCAATGATGGAAAATGCGGTCAGATAGAATATTTCAGAGATCCATGCTCGCCTTTGCCCGCTTCTCCAGCCGTTTCTTCCTCCAGCAACTGAAATTCTTAAATAAACTAAAATAGCAATAAATATGGAACCAGGAACATTAGGTAATTCAAACAATTTCAGCGGTAAAAAAATGATATGGATTTATGTGGCTGTGTTTGTGATCGTTGCCATCATTGTTTTTGTCGCTTATGAGATTTTTAAAACTAGGACGGTTGGCGAACCTCTTGATCCAGCCATCAGCGCTTTAGAAAATCAAAGTTCGTCTGACGCCATTTCAGACATAGAAAAAGATTTAATTGCCACGGATTTAACTGGCTTGGACAGTGGTTTGCAGGACATAGATGCCAGCTTAAAATAAAAATAGAGATAAAAACGCCCCGCCTTTTTGTCACGAACTTATCAAAGGACAAAAAGGCGGGGCGTTTTTGTTTTATCTAGTTAAAGCGCTAAGCAGACTTTCCCCGGACACTTCTTTTGGTTTAGGAATATCTAAAATTTCAAGCACCGTTGGTGCCACATCAAAAAGTCCGCCCAAAGGATTAACAAGGGCGAGGTCGGATAATTTTTTATAGGAAGCAACTTTTTGATATTTTTTATCTATCAAAATAAAAGGTACGGGATTGGTGGAGTGTTCAGTGTCCGAACTTTTTTTATCCGGACCCAAAAGTCCCTCTGCGTTCCCATGATCTGCAGTTATCATTACAGTAAAATTATTTTCCAGAGCTGATTCATATATTTTTTTAATGCATTTATCAATAAACTCTACAGCTTTAATGGCCGATTTTAAGTTTCCAGTGTGGGAAACCATATCGGAGTTGGCAAAATTGGCCACAATAAAACCGAATTTTTCTTCCTGCATACCTTTAATGATTTCAGTTGTTATGCCATCTGCGGACATTTCCGGAATGTCGGCATACTCTTGTGTGGTGGGCTTAGAGGAAACTATAATATCGCTTTCAAGCTTGAAGGGCTCTAGTTTCATGGCATTAAAAAACATTTTTACGTGCGCCGCTTTTTCCGTTTCAGCTATATGAAGATGGGATATGTTGTGTTCATCCAACACTTGCGCTAGAGGATTTAAAATTGGTTCGCGTGTGAAAATTGGCGCCGCGGACTGCCCCTCAAAGTATTTGGTCATGGTGGCGATAAATAAATTTTTCGGGACATTGGGACGCGCGAATTTATTAAAATCTTCACCCATAAAAGATTGCGAAAGTTGGACCATTCTTTCTGGCCGATAATTTATAAAAATTATTGCGTCATTATCTTTAATGCGGCCATCTTTTTTTAGCGGCTCAATAATAGTGGCGGGTATTAAATTGTCGGGTATTTTGTCTTTCTGATAAGTTCCCAAGGCCTCCTCAACAGAATTAAAAATGCTTCCTTGTCCTAGCGTCATCGCATTCCACGAGGTTTGGGTTCTGTCCCAGTGTTGAGCCCTATCCATAGCGCTGAATCTTCCAAAGACCGTGGCCACTTCTCCAATACCGTATTTTTTGATGGCAACTTGTAATTTTTTGTAAGTTTCTATGGCTGGCGTGTGAGTGTCTTCCCCATCAGTAATCATGTGCACAAAAACCTTTTTAATTTTTTGTTGCTTGGCAAATTTAAGTAGCGCTATAGCATGTTCGTCATAGGCGTGTAATCCGCCGGGGCTAATAAGACCTACTATATGCAAAGAAGAATTATTTTTGTTTGTATGCTCTGCGGCCTGCAAAAGAACTGGATTTTCAAAAAATGATCCATTTTCTATAGAGTTGGTGATCTGAGTGATGCTCTGCGGATACACGCGTCCAGCGCCAATAGCAAAATGTCCCACTTCGGAATTTCCGTTTTCTCCAAAAGGCATCCCGACTGCCGGTCCTGAAGCTAAAAGTGTTGTGGCGGGATAATTGTGAACCAAAAAATCAAATGTCGGAGTTTGGGATAATGATATGACGTTACCGTCGCTTGGTTCGGCGATGCCGAACCCGTCTAATATTAAGAGTAATATTTTTGCGCTAGTTTTCATTTATTTTAATTTTTTTAGTGATATAATTAGTATATCATAACCAATTAATAATCATGACAAAAATAGCAATAAATGGATTTGGCAGGATCGGCCGAAATTTTTTAAGGCAAATTTTAAATTATCCCGAAATTGAAGTGGTGGCGATAAATGACCTAGGAAGTGTGGAAAATTTGGCGTATTTGTTTAAATATGATTCCGTTTACGGTAGATATCACAAAGAAACAAAACTTAAAGGAGAAGGCACTAGTAAGTGTTGTCTGGCGGTTGGAGAAAAAGAAATTTTATTTTTACAGGAAAAGGATCCTACCAAATTACCGTGGAAAGAATTAGGAATTGATATTGTGATTGAATCTACTGGATTTTTTACATCTTTTGAAAAATCAAAAGTGCATTTGGATACAGGCGCAAAAAGAGTGGTTATTTCTGCTCCAGCGAAAGACGACGACGGCGACCTGGGAAAAACTGTTTTGGCAGGCATTAATGAAGAGGCGCTTAATTCTTGCATGATTTCATCCACTGGCTCTTGCACGACAAATGGCGTAAGCCCTGTGATGGCTATTTTGTCAGAAAATCCGGGGATTAAAAAAGCGATTTTAAATACTGCGCATGCTTATACCGCTACCCAAAAAGTGGTGGATGGATTGGGCGAGAAAAAAGATATGCGATCAGGCCGAGCGGCGGCAATAAATATTATTCCGGGCTCGACAGGAGCGGCCATGTCTATGATACGTGCCCTACCTGAACTTGAAGGTAAATTTGACGGTATAGCTTTGCGCGTACCTGTGCCTACGGGCTCTATAGCTGATGTAACTTTTGTGTCGGCCAGGCCCACAAGTGTCGAAGAAATAAATAAAATTTTAACTGATGCTTCAAAAAGCGAAAAATGGCAAGGAATAATGGGCGTTACCAATGAACCGCTTGTTTCGTCCGATATTATAGGTGAGGCGCTTCCGGCTCTGGTTGATCTTTCTTACACCAGGGTTGTGGATGGCGACTTAGTAAAAGTGTTGGTTTGGTATGACAATGAAGGCGGATATATTACGGCTTTAGTCAGACAGGTTTTGGCTGTGGCGAAACTGTTATAAAAAGAAAGTAGTAAGTAGAAAGTAGCAAATAGAAGTTAATAAGAAAAATTTTCGATTCTCAATTTCCAATGAATTTTCAATGAGCTATTTCCTGCCTGCCGGCAGGCAGGTTCAAATCTTTAAAAAATTAATTTAGGAATTGAGTAATTGGAAATTGTTTAAAAATTAGAAATTTTAGTTATGTTATACCTCGGCGCAGATCATCGTGGATACAATTTAAAAGAGAAAATAAAAAATTGGCTTGAAGGTCAGGGTATTGATTTTGAAGATGTCGGGGCAGATAAAATAATACCTGAAGATGACTATTCAGATTATGCGAAATTAGTGGCAGGGGCAGTAGCGAAAAATCCAAAAGAAGACAAGGGCATTTTGATTTGCGGCTCTGGCGTGGGAATGTGCGTAGTGGCCAATAAATTTAAAGGTGTTCGCTGTGGATTAGTTTTTTCTAAAGAAATGACGCAAGCCGCCAAGGCTGATGATGATATAAATATTTTGGCGCTGGCCTCGAATTTTACAAAGGAAGGAGACGCGCTGGATATTGTGGATGCTTGGCTTAAAACCAATTTTAAAAACGAAGAAAAATATATTCGCCGCATCAATAAAATAAGCGATATAGAAAAAGGATTGTAAATATGGAGATTATTCCTGCGATTATAGCCAAGGACTTGGAAGATTTGAAAAATAAAATTGATTTGGTGAAAAATCATACAACTTGGGCGCAATTGGATATAATGGATGGAAAATTTGTAGAAAATAAAACATGGGATGAGCCGGAAAAAATGAAAGATTTGGATTTTGGCAAGCTAAACTGTGAAATTCATTTGATGCTTGAAGAGCCCAAAGAAGATGTTGTGCGTTGGCTAAAAACGGGCGCGAAAAGAATTTTGGTACACATAGAGGCACAAGCTGACTTCAAACAATTGGCCCAAATAGTTCACGCAGAAAATAAACAATTTGGCTTAGTTTTAAATCCCGACACACCCCTTTCGATTTTAGAAAATTTTAAAGAGGTGATAGATGTGGTACAATTAATGAGTGTATATCCGGGCAAGTACGGTGCGGATTTTGTACCAAGCGTACTAGAAAAGGGCATGGAATTTAAAAAATTATATCCGCAAATCCCACTTTCCATTGATGGCGGCGTAAATGAAAAAACTTTACCCGAAATTATAAAAGCCGGTTTTGACAGAGCGGCAGTCGGCTCGGCGATATTTGGATCAAAAGATCCTGTTATTTCGTTGGAAAAAATTAAAAAAATTTAAGGGTTAAAAACTATTTCTATTTTCTACTTACTATTTACTACTTACTATTTCCTGCCTGCCGGCAGGCAGGTCTAAATAAACCATGCACCTTACAGACGACCAAATAAAATTTTTAGAAGAAAAAGCAAATAAAATTCGCCAGGATATTATTGAAATGCTGGTGGAGGCCAAGTCGGGCCATTCGGCGGGTCCTTTGGGCATGGCGGATATTTTTACCGCGCTTTATTTTAATATTTTAAATCACGATCCGAAAAATCCCAGTTGGGAAGAAAGGGATCGCTTAGTTTTGTCTAATGGTCATATTTGTCCGGTGCTTTACTCGGCGATGGCTGAAGCAGGATATTTTCCTGTTGAGGAATTAAAAACTTTACGCAAATACGGTTCGCGCTTGCAGGGTCATCCACACCGCACAAAGCTTCCGGGAATAGAAACAAGCTCAGGACCACTGGGCGAAGGACTTTCGCAGGCCTGTGGTATGGCTTATGCCGCGCGAATGGATGGCAAAAAATGGAGAGTGTATTGCCTAATGGGTGATGGTGAGCAAGACGAGGGTCAGATTTGGGAAGCTATGATGTTTGCCGGAAAAAATAAACTGCATAATCTAACCGCCATCATAGACAGAAACAATATTCAAATAGACGGATTTACCGAGGATGTAATGCCCATTGAACCGCTCAAAGATAAATACGAGGCCTTCGGCTGGCATGTGATAGAAGTGAACGGACATAATTTTGAAGAGTTTATTGATGCCGTAGATCAGGCGAAAGCGATTTTTGAAAAACCGACTTTAATTATCGCGCACACTATTCCGGGCAAAGGAGTGGACTTTATGGAATTTAAATATGAATGGCACGGCAAACCGCCAAAGCCGGATGAGGCAAAAGTAGCGCTGGCAGAACTGCGAACGCTGGGTGGAAAAATAACAAGCGAGCACCAGTAAACAATTTTCAATTTCTAATTTCTAATTTTTAATTTCTAACAAATAATAAAAATAAAAAATATGACAGGAAGTAAAATTATAAACGGTATCATCGGAGTAATAATCGCGGTGGTTTTATCTCTGCTTTTAACTTTAGGCATTAAGGTTTTTTATCCGGAGCCAAAAAGCCCTTATGAAAATTACAATTATGCTCCCAAGATCGTCTTAAATACTCCTTGCGACAGCCAAGATCAGGCGTGTGTCGCGGAGTATAAAAAAGCTCAGCAGGAACAAGATGTGGAAAATAAAAAAATGGCAGAAGACCAAAGGATTTATAATGAAGCGATGAAAGCCTACAACCGTAATCTTTTTATTATCGCTAATATATTGGGTATACTGTTTTTCTTGTCTGGAATGGGACTTTTGTCTATATATGAAAAAATCGGCATAAATGTTGTGGCAGGAGTTTTGGCCTCGGGAGGATTTGGTATTTTTTACGGGTATGTTCGTGGTTGGGAGGGCGCAGATGATAAAATAAAATTTGGCGTCGGAGTCTTGATAGCGATAATGGTGGTGGTGTCCGCGATCGTCATTAATAATTTAGTGAGAAGACATAATTCTAGTAAGTAGAAAATAGTAAGTAGCAAGTAGAAGTTAGTTCGCTAGCCGACAAAGAATAATTTTCAAATTTTAATTTTAAAGTTTCTTCTATTTTCTATTTACTACTTTCTAGATTCTAATTTAATTATGATTAATCCAAACGCAAAATTGGCTGAAAAAATTTTGGACTTAAAAAATGTAGAACAAAAACCTACCCGCGATGGCTATGGGACGGGAATAGTTAAACTTGGCAAAGAAGACGAAAGGGTAGTGGCGCTTTGTGGAGATTTGACAGATTCTACTCGTTCGGATTTATTTAAAAAAGAATTTCCCAGTAGATTTATTGAAGCTGGAATTGCTGAAGAGCACATGGCTTCTATGGCGGCAGGTTTTGCCGCGGCAGGAAAAATTCCTTTTATGGCATCATACGCAATGTTTAATGCCGGAAGAAACTGGGAACAAATTAGAACAAATATTGCTTACAATGAGTCGAACGTAAAAATTTGCGGGGCACATGCCGGAGTGTCCGTGGGACCGGATGGCGCGACCCATCAGGCGACAGAAGATATCGCTTTAATGCGGGTGATTCCAAATATGACCGTGCTGGTTCCGTGCGATTCAGTTGAAGCTGAAAAAGCTACCTATCAAGCTGGCAAAATAAATAGCCCTGTCTATTTGCGATTTGCTAGAGAAAAAACACCGGTCTTTACGACTTTAGATTCTCCTTTTCAAATTGGCAAGGCAGAAATTTTTTGGGACTGTGACGGCGAGGCAGACGTTGCGATTATAGGGTGTGGGCCAGTTTTGCATAATGCGATACTTGCGGCGGCAGATTTGGAAAAAGAAGGAATTAAGGTAAGAGTAATAAATAATCACACCGTTAAACCAATAGACTCAGAAGCTATCATAAAGGCCGCTCGTGATTCTGGTGCGATTGTGACAGTGGAGGAACATCAAATCGCTGGAGGCATGGGTTCAGCGGTGGCGGAAATTTTGGCGCAAAATTATCCTGTGCCGATGGAATTTGTGGGAGTTCGCGATAGATTTGGCGAGTCGGGTGAGCCTAACGAACTTATAGAAATTTTTGGAATGGGCGTTTCACATATCAAAGAAGCAGTGAAAAGAGTAATTAAGAGAAAATAGAAAGTAGTAAATAGTAAATAGAATCTAAAACAGTATAAAAAACTTTCTTTGTAAGAAGGTTTTTTGTTATGTTTGGTTTTAAATATAAAAATAAATTCAAAAACTTCTAACGGGGTTGACATCTTTAATTTAAGGGTATATAATATGGGAAATATCTGATATGACCGAAACAGCGCTCTAGGGCGCTTTCTCATATACGGTAAGTGCGGGTTCCTTGAAAATAAACCGGTGTTTGGCAGACAGATCACAGGAGAAGGAGGAAAAGATGTTCAAGGCAGAGCTCTTTGTGGGCGGTGGCGGGCGTGAAGTTGGCGCAAGCCACATCATTTTGAAGCTCGATTCGGTTTATGTGGCTGTTGATAGCGGAAAGCACCCTGGTATTCCCAAGGGCGATCCGAATTATTTGAGAAAGAGTCTTCCGGACTTTTCTCTCGTTCCTCGCATTGATTTTCTTTTTCTTACCCACGCGCATCTGGACCATGTCGGTTCCGTGCCGAATCTGTTCAAGATGAATCCCAAGATGAAGATTTTTTGTTCTCAAGAAACGCTTCTTCTTGCCGAGTTGCAGTGGCAGGAGTCGCTGAAGCTCGATGATGGTGGTTTGGCGCCGTCGCCTTTTGCGCGTGATGAACTGGAGTACATGTGCGCTTCGAACCCATTTAATTTTATCAAGCATGGACAAGAGGTTGCTCTCAAGGGCTTTTCAGTTAAGGCGATTGATGCAGGTCATATGCTCGGTTCGCAGGCCTATCTTTTTACTACTTCGAGCGGGAAGCGCATCTTGGTCACTGGCGACATCGGTTTTCAGGATCGCCAAGTTATCGATGGCGCAAACCTCGCGGGTGTTCAGGCCGACATTCTGATTTCTGAGGCGACTTATGCTGGAAGGCGTAGGCCGTCCTGGAAGGAAGAAAAGGATCGCCTTGCGAAGGACGTGGAAAACGTCATTTCTCGCGGCGGTCATGTCCTTTTGGCGGCATTTTCCTTTGATCGGCCGCCGGATCTCTTCGAGACCCTGCGTCAGTCTAAGCTTTTCGATCGCGTTCCGATTTACATTGATGGCGCGGCTCAGCCTGCCGCTCTGATTTACAGGGACGCCAAGCCCACCAAGGTTTTTTCTGGCATCGCGCAACACTTCATCTATGAATTTGAAGAGCGTCAGCAGATCGCCAGCGGTGGTCCTTGCGTGGTGATTGCACCCAACGGCATGCTTGAGGGCGGTCACGCTCTTTACTACCTCAAGCGCTGGATGGAAAATCCCAAAAATGCCGTATTCCTGACTGGCTATCAGGCCCCGGATACACTGGGGCGCAAAATTGCCCAGAGCAAGGAAGGCGACATTTTTAAATTTGAGTCCAAGCGCAAGGATGAAGTCGAGGTTCGCGCTTACACCAAGGCGCGCAGTTGCCAGATCAGCTCTTATCAGCTTTCTGCGCACGCAGACTACGACGAGCTGCTCAAGATGTGGCGCGGCGTAGGCGCTACAAAGGTTGTTCTGGTACACGGCGAAAATGACAGCATGGATTGGACTATCGCCGATCACGCAGAGCTTCCTCTTCAGGCGCCCCGAAACGGAGAAAAAATCATTTTGGAACCGTAATTAATGTATATATTTGTGAATCCCGACCTTCCGGTCGGGATTTTTCTTTTGTAGAAGTTATATTTTTTGGAAAACTTTGATCTATATTTTTTATTTTGTTTTTTATTATTAATTTATTATTCCACTATTCGTACGAATAGTGGAATAATAAATTAATTAAAATAAATATTATTTAATATTAAATAAGACGTTTTATTTTATCCCCACACCTAACAAGCGTGCAAAGCTTTAAAATTCAGGCATCAATTTAATAAACACATCTTATTAATAATTTTATTATTTAATTCTCTAAGTTTAGCTTTGCTAAGAATTTTGCACTTGTTAGGTGTGGGGATTTATTTGACCTTCAAAAATCATTCTGCTATGTTAAAAACAGAACCTTAAAAACA
>CAYHJU010000015.1:0-20733 GCA_964357175.1 uncultured Candidatus Saccharibacteria bacterium | reverse complement strand
GAACCCCAATACCTTGCGCCAAAGGCAAGTGTCCTACCATTAGACGATCCCCCAATAATTATCAAAAATATTCTACCACACCTTTTGTCCACCCTGCAATCTTTCTATTCAGTCCTGAGCTTGCCTTAACTCTAATCTTAAGCGTGCCAAAATATGAGTCGCCGATATTTTGCCTGTTTGTCTTTATGTTGTTTTTCTTAAAGTAAATCTGAGAAAAATATTTTTTTGAAAATCCAGTATAAAACGACCAATGATCTATTACTTTGTTTATATTATTTTTACTATTTTGATGGATAAAAATATCAAAAGCCACTTCTTCCTTTCGAATGTGGCATATTTCAAATAGCCATTTTATAAACAATCTAATCATTTGCGGATCTGAATTAGTAAACTGCACCCCCAATCCTGGACGACCCTCTTTTTCTTTAGATCCTTCCGCCCAATAAAGCATCGCTCCCATTAACCAAAATTCTCTCTGGGAAATTTTCTTTATGTCCTTTTTTGCCGCAGAGTATATTTTCTGAACCAGTAAAATGCGTTGGGATTTTCTAACATCACCTCCCTTATGAGCCGCCCGCAGTCTCTTTTCTGTTATTCGCTGTTTTTGCACTTGAGACAAATTAACGGAACGCAACCATAACGCAAGAGTAGATTTTGCCACTTTTACTTCTTTGAGAATTTCTGAATATGACAAACCACGACGACGAAACTTGATAGCTTTTTCTTTTTCTTTAAATTTTTCAATCATTTTGAACTGTGGTTATATATAGCATTATTATAATACCACGGTTCAAAACATTCAATAGAAATCTGCCCTGACAGATTCCGGATCTGTCACTATTCAATAACCTTCAATATTGCAAGCTCGAGGGGAATTCTGGGCAAAGGAGAATTTTTTGCAGAAACCAAAGCTGAAGAAAATTCTTCCACGCCTTTAAACGCCTCATCTTTGCCGATTAATTTTTTCTGCTCCCCTATTTTTTTAATCTGTTCACTTGTCAGACGGCCATCTTGCAAAAGCAGTTTTTCGTCAATGTGTGAAAGTAAAATATAGCGCCAGTAAAAAATCGCCGCCTGTAAAAATCCTATCAGATTCATCCCCTCCCCCTCTTCTTTTTCCAAAAATTTAAATATGCCCGCGAGATTTTTTTGAGCAACTAAATCAAAAAATTCTTCTAGACGCACAAAGGACACGCGCCCCAAGACAGACATGGCGTCCTCTTCGCTAATGTGCAGATCGCCAGATAAAATAAATTGGGTAAGCAAAGACTGGCCATCTCGCATACATCCATCCGCGGCCTGCGCTAAAATATCCAATGCGCCATCTTCTATATTTATTTTTTCTTCTTTGGAAATTTCTTTCAATTTATTAAAAATAGTGACTTGGGATAATTTTTTAAAATTAAATCTTTGCACGCGCGATAAAATCGTGGGCGGGATTTTTTCCGGATCGGTAGTCGCTAAAATAAATATGGCATGCGCGGGCGGCTCTTCTAAGGTCTTAAGCAGCGCGTTAAATGCCGGCAAAGTGAGCATATGCACCTCGTCTATTATAAAAATTTTAAAACGGGAATTTGCCGGAGAAAATTTTATTACTTCTTTCAGTTGTCTTATTTCATCAATGCCCCTATTGGAAGCGGCGTCTATTTCTATTAAATCCAGATCAGAGCCCTTGTTGATCGCGTCGCAAGAAATACAGTTGTTGCATGGTTCAAAAATTTTTTCCTTTTCGTTTATTTTAGGGCTTTGGCAATTTAGAGCTTTAGCCACAAGCCGCGCAATGGTTGTCTTGCCCGTACCACGAGGACCACACAATAAATACGCGTGTCCCACTCTTTTTTGTAAAAGCGCGCCTTGCAAAGTCGCCACAATTCTTTCCTGTCCCAACACTTCAGAAAATATTTGTGGACGGTATTTTCTATATAAAACTTGGTATGACATACTTTTAAAATATATCATTTCACACGCACAAATTCAAATCAAAGACATTAATTTAAAAAACTGCCGGAGATTTCTCTCCGGCAAATTAAACGATTATTAATTTTCAATAATATCAGAAATTCTATCCAATACTTCTTTAATATTGTTTTGGTCAATGGAAACGCTTTTAACGAAACTTTTCACAGCGTCAAATTTGGGACGAGGATTTTGTTCGTTATTGATAATCACAATCATAGGATGCTTGGTTAGACGTTTGTGCCTGCTTTCTAAATTATAAAACAAGGAGACTTCTTCCGAAAAACACCTCACACAAAATCTTTCAGAAAATTCAAAAATTCCGCTGGTGATAAATTCTACAATCAAATCATGCGAGCATTCCTTTTGAAGTTTGTCCAAATTACGAAGGCGGTATTTTTGAGCCAAAAGCTCTGCTCTTTCCAAAAATCTAACTGCCTTTCTCCTGAGTTTTTCCGCCATATCCGGCTCCTTTTTCAAGGTTCTAATTAAATTATAACTCACCATGGTCCTGTTTGTCAAATATTGTAATTTTATAAATTTAATATATAATAATTTTAATATTGTTTTTCCTAAACTAAAACTTATATTATAAAAAATATGTTAGATTATAACGACTTGAGATCTGGTATCGTATTTATATACAACGGTCAGCCATATGAGGTCTTGGATTCAAATCCATTAAAAATGCAACAGCGCCGACCGGTGATGCAGACACGCATGAAAAATTTATTGACTGGAGCTGTCTTGCAACAAAACTTCCATCAAAGCGAAAAATTTGAGGAAGCTGACATAGAAAAAAGAAAGGTGAAATTTCTTTATGCCAATCGTGGTGAGTTTTGGTTTTGCCAAGAAAACGACCCCTCAAAAAGATTTACATTTAAAGAAGAGCTTTTGGGAAATAAAATAAAATACTTAAAATCAAATATGTTGGTAGACGCGCTTTATTGGAATGAAAAATATATAAGTGTTTCTATGCCAATAAAAATGGACTTAAGGGTGTCGGAAGCCGCGCCCGGACTCAAGGGCGACTCGGCAACCGGATCCACAAAAGCGATAAAACTTGAAACTGGCGCATATATAAATGTTCCTCTTTTTATAAACGAGGGAGATATCATACGCGTCAACACTGAAACTGATGAATATGTGGAAAGAATCGAAAAAGCGTAAATTAGACTTGCCTGCCGGCAGGCAGGAAATAGTAAGTAGTAAATAGAAAATAGAATTTAAGAAAACACTTCAATAAAACAAAAACTACTTCGCATTTGCGAAGTAGTTTTTGTTTTATTTAATCAACTCATTCATCTTCGCTCTAGACAGTGGTCCGAAGTATCCAGTCTGAGGGATATTGTATGTTTTTTGAAACGTTAGAACGCTTTGGTAGGTTTTAGGTCCGAAGAATTCTGTTTCGTAGCCGGGCGAACCCCAACCAGTAGATATTTTAAATCCTATGTTGTTGAGAGATTGTTGGAGAATCCTTACTTCTCTATCTGTAAGACCAAAGTAGAGGTTTTTGGTGAATAAGGAGGCTGGAGTTGTAGATGGGACAGGGGAAACTTGCGCGCTTTGAGCTGGAGAAGGAGTGAGTGTTGCCTCTGGTGAAGCTGTTAAGCTGGGTGATGGGGTTGGGGCAGGAGAAGGAGTTCCCGCCTCCGCCGTTGGCTCCGGCGAGGCAAGGGGAGTGGGAGTTGACGAAGAAGACGATGAAGAGCTGGAGGCTTGCCCTGAGCTTGTCGAAGAGGCTCCGGATCCAGGGGTCACACCCTCAAAAACTTGGTAAGCGACAGAGACGTCTTGAAGAATGGGAGTAGAGATGCCATCTGTGTTGGAGAGAGTGGCTCTATATTGAACGGTTTGAGAGGGACCGAAGGTTTGTTGAGTATAGTTAGAAACTGTCTGCCAGCTTGCACCACCAGTAGTAGAGACCTCAAAGGAAACGGATGTGTTTGTTGGCAGAGTGGCGGTGTAGGACAGAGGACCCCAGATAGTGTATGGGACGCCAGAGTCGTAGATTGAGGAGGTTAGGGTGCTGGAGTGGGCAGTGGTTAAAGAGTGTACCTTGATACGATTTTGAGTAAGAATTAGTCTGAAGGAACTGTTTTGGAAAAATCCTCTTGGTTGTAGAAAAACATAAGCATAGGAATCGGGGATAACAAAGACATCCGGACCACTGCCTAAAGTAGACAAGTCACTAGTAAAGTTGGCCTGACCGAGAGTTTCATCAGCCGAAGCGTTGTTTTCTGTCGGCACAGAATTATATACTAAAACACGATTGTTGCCATAATCAGAAATATATAACTTGGTCCCATTAAAATATATAGAGTAGGGAACAACTAAGGTGTTGGCACCTATCCCTCCGTTGTTGCCCGTGCTGGATGCCATATCGGGTTGGCCGATGACGACATTTGCCCCCGCATCTGCCTCTGCTTGTGTAGTAGGAATGGTGTTGTATATAAGAACACGGTTATTCGCATTATCCACAATAAATAATTTTGTTCCATCTGAGGATACATCGGCTGGCTTACTTAATGTGCCGGCTCCAGCAGTCCCTCCTTGGTTTGCCGTACCAGACGTCATGTTGAGTTGGCCAATAACCCAATTTGCTGAGACGCCATTAGAAGTGGGAACGGTGTCGTATATAAGAACGCGGTGATTAGCAGAATCAGAAATGAAAAGTTTTCCACCGGTAACATAGACTGATCCCCAATATGGGGTGCCGATCCCCATTTTAAGGTTTAAAGTGTTGGCACCTCTCCCTCCGTTATTGGCTGTGCTGGATGTCATATTGGGCTGACCCACAACCCAATTTGCTGAAGCTCCATCAGATGTAGGAATAGTGTCATATATTAAAACGCGATTATTACCTGTATCAGTAATATAAAGTTTCGTACCGTCAGAATAAACACCCGTTGGATAATTAAGTGTATTATCAGCAACACTTCCGCCCCGGTTGGCGCTAACAACTGTAAAACTAGCCTGGCCAATAACCACATCTGCCGAGACATTATTGGACGTTGGAATAGAATTCCATATTAAAACACGGTGGTTGCTTGTGTCAGCAAGAAATATTTTTCCATCAGCGCTTACATACATTGATCCTCCCCTAGAGACGGATGTGGCAAAAGACATTGTATTAGCCCCAACAGATCCTCCTTGATTAGCAGTGACGGTCGTAAGATCTTGTTGACCTATCGCATGAGAAGCATAAATACGCATAGTTATCTGACCTGCATTAGAACTTACGAATACTCCATCCCCTCCTGTTGTGTTATATTTAGTTGCATCAGACCAGCTGGTTTGTCCGGAGCCTCCCACCCAACTTGTTTGAGTCCAGGTGCCAGTGGAATATGCTTTAGGAGAAAAAGAGGGGTTAGTTATTAAAACTAAAGTTAAGATTATAACCGGTATTAAAATATTTTTGATTGAAACTTTTGTCTGCATAGGATATTTATTATTTAATTGAATGAATTTATTACACATCTAATTATACTATATATATAATATATATTCAAATTCTACTTACTCAAACGATATTCTTTCTCCGGGACTTAAAGATCCTTTGTTCTGATCGTCGGATTTGATTTGGGCCGCTTCATCAATTTTGTTTTTTTCTTCAAGGCGTTGCTCGGGTAAATTATTTTCTGAACGCTTAATGCCCTCCATATTCTTTTTTAATTCGCTTAGATTTACTTCTTTTCTTATTCTTGGCGGGACTATTTTTTCTCGCGCGCCAAATTTTTGTGATTCGGTACGCACAGCTTCTTTTAAAGAAATCTCTTTGATTTTTTCTACTTTTTCTACTGACGCTTGCGGCGCCTGAACAGGACGTTCAAATTTTTGGTCTTGGGCTTGTGGGATAGGTCGCCTTATCGGAGTTCCCGCCTCGACAGGTCGAGGACGAGGCGAATCAACGGCGTGAGCAGGCAGGCCATGCCTATCGGCAGGCAGGGATTTATTTTTTATCATTTCTAAATGTTCCTTGCAGTAACAAAGTTTTTTGGGATCAGGTTTAAACGGTACCTGAATAGCCTTACCACAAATAGCGCATCTGGCATCAAACATTTTATTTTCGTCGTCTGAAATAAATTGTCCT
Source organism: uncultured Candidatus Saccharibacteria bacterium (assembly GCA_964357175.1). Classification (GTDB taxonomy): domain Bacteria; phylum Patescibacteriota; class Minisyncoccia; order GWC2-36-17; family CAYHJU01; genus CAYHJU01. Next base: position 14,684 of record CAYHJU010000015.1, on the reverse strand, counting down.
CCCCTTTTGGCGACGTCTTCCCCTTGGACAGTTTCGGAAGTCTTAATTGCTCCGGAGACAGAGCCTTCAAGCGCATTGCTCATAATCAGCTCCTCAACCTTAACCCGCGGAGTTGCGTATTTTTGGCGCGACAGATCAATGATGGCCGCCCTTTGTGAAACCTCGGTCGGACTAATGGGCGGCAGGGTTTCAGCCGAAAAAGCGCGAGACGCCATGCCATCAATCATTAGTTTTAAGTAAATATTATATTTGGCTAGATTTACTATATCTTCCGCGAGAAATTCTGGACTGAATTCTTTTTCTAAAGCTTCGGCGTCCTCCGCGCCCACTCTAAAAGAAATGATGGTGCCCACGTTGCCAAAAATTGCCGGACGCACAGTTTCATCCAGCTGTTCAATATACTGGTGAGCCAAAATTAAATCCAAGCGATATTTTCTCGCTTCAGATAAAATATTTGCGAATGACTCTGTGGCAAAATTTTGAAATTCATCCACATACAAATAAAAATCATTACGATCTATCTCTGGCATATCAATACGAGACATCGCCGCCAGCTGAATTTTGGTAATCATCATGGCACCCAAAAGTTTTGAATTGTCTTCACCTATGCGCCCTTTGGAAAGATTCATTATTAAAATCTTTTTTTCATCCATGAGTTTGCGCATGTCAAAAGATGAGTGCGGTTGGCCCACTATATTACGAATAGTCGGAGAAGTTAAAAATTGTCCTACTTTATTTTGAATAGGCGCGACTGCTTCCGCCTGAAATTTGTCTGGGTATTTTGAATACTCGTCCACCCAAAAAGAGCGCACCACCGGATCTTTTATTTCCGCCACAACCTTTTTGCGATATTCTTTATCAATCAAAATGCGCATCACTCCCAAGAGGGTGGCGTCCGGGTATTCCATTAAACCCAAAATTGCATTGCGCAAAACATACTCCAAACGAGGCCCCCAGCTTTCTGCCCACAATTTATGAAAAACGCCCACCACACCGGAAGCTACCAGTGGACGATTTACCGCATCCACTTCCTCCAAAATATTGAAGGCAATGGGATAATCCATATCTGCAGGATTAAAGTACACAACATCATTCACGCGAGAGGCCGGAATAAAATCCAGCATTTTTTCCGCAAACTCGCCGTGTGGATCAACAACCGCCACGCCGTTACCGGCGCGCAAATCAGAAACAACCATATTTTCAAGCATGTTTGTTTTGCCCATACCAGTTTTTCCAATGGTATAAACATGGCGACGCCGATCGTCAGTTTTTATTCCAAACTGGCGTTTTTGATTGCGAAAATTAGTTTGAGCAAATGGAGTTATGTCGTTCATATATTATAAATTAGTAAAAATTTTCAATTTTTAATTCTCAATTTTCAATAAATTTTCAATGAATTAATTTTCAATCTTTTTAAATTAATAATTAGAAATTGTATAATTAAAAATTGTTTAGAAATTAAAAATTAGAAATTAGAAATTTAAAATGCTAGATTCTAGATACTAAATTCTAGCTCCTGTTTTACTACACCACAGGTAAAAAATTTGGTGGTTCGCCTTTTTTGGCGCCAATTCTTGGCAAAGAAGGCGCCACAGTCGCCATGCCCGGAAAATGATATATGGTGGCCAATTCTTCCGTGTTAAAAACAAACAGGCCCTTGGGATGTAGCGAATTGGGATTTTCTGCCAACCAACGTCTTCGATAATTTTCTAATAATCTCCTTTTGCGTATGTATTCTCTCTGATTTGAGAAAAAATATCCGCCAACGGTCATAGTGTCAAAATTTGGTTTGAAGCTATTTAAGTGCTGAGTGTTAAAATGTCTAAAAAATCCCATCACGGCCGCAACATTTCCCCTATTAAAAGCTTCTCTTTGAGCGGCGTAAATAAACCTTATTTTCGTTTCATAGCCGGGCTTACTCGCGCTTTGTTCAACTGAGGCCAACACATCTCTTTCTCCGGGCGAAAGAAACATCACGGTAGATTGGGGAGCGTCTTTTTCTCTTGTGGGAACGGACGCCTCGCCTGATGGAGTAACAAATTTAATAGTTTGAGAAAGAAGCCCGCCAACTTCCTCCAAAACGCTAGGCGGCTTGGGCTTAGATTTTTTGCCGGCAATTTTATTTACTATATCTTCAACCTCCTTTTTCCATTCTTCTCCCGCCGGTTGAATCAAAACCTGCAGCCAGACATTTTCTCCTTCTTTTAAATTTCCCAACGCTTCCATCAAAGAAGATAGTGGGTCTAGATGAAATTCTTCTTTTACACTCCCCTCTTTGCCGAAAAAATACTCGTATGTCCTTATCGGATAAGCATCAGTCTTGGCAAGCATCATGTCCGTGCCCCATAAATCCCATTTGTCATTGGGCGCGTCGTTGGGAACAATATTTATATAGTCCGGCACTTCAAATATTTCTGAGCGCGGATATTGTCCGTAAATTTGAGATTCTATCAGATTTCGCAAAGATGTTGGGGTTCTCACATAAAAATGAGTTTGCCCGCTTAAGCTCACCAGTTCTAAAGAAAACCAGCCCAGCATTTTCCCATCCCAATATTTATCAATAAAAGTCCCAGCAAAAAAAGCTCCGTAGATTCCGGCAAAAACCTGCTCCATCGCTTTGGGAGTACGCAAAACCTCTTTAGGAATAAGAACTTCCAGCAAAACCCACTCAACGCTGGCAAGATATTTCATTCTTATATAGTGGAGCCAAGAATGCCAAAATGTGATCCACAAAACCAGCGGAATGACTATCCACCACACATAACCAAACAATTTTACTAAAGATAATAATTGAGGAAAAAAATCAGACATATGGCAATTGAAAATCTTAAAAAATACAGCCTACTGATATTTTACCCCCACACCTACTTAGTGTAAAGAAACGAAAGCTGATTTTAATTCATAAATTAGTATTTTAAAATCAAGGGATATTAATATGTGCTGTAGGTGTGGGGGTGTACCGCTTTTTTACATAAAAATCTATCTCTAACAAATTATGCGTCTTTTACAAAAACGCATAATAAAAATCTGGCCCGTCAACAGGCCAGATTTTTAAAAGATTACTTCGCTATTTCAAACTTGTCGTCAGAATTTTTTCTGAAATATTTCTTGTTATTAAGATTTAAAACTATAGTATTGGGCTTGACCATTCTTGCCTTTTGAACTTTCTCTATGATCTCATTTTTAGAAAGAGGTTTCTTGGCATTCTTTAAAACATCTACAATAACATCTTTCACAACTCCCGGTTTGTAACCCCATTCGGACAGCGCATACGTCCCTCGTCCCACCAAAACAAAACGCTTATCTTTAATCAACTCGTTATGGACGGTTTGGCTGTGAGCTTGTTTGGGAGAAAACTTAGTGGCGTTGATGGCGTCTGCCATCTCTTTAAAATGCATGGGCTTGCCGTGTTTAGACATCACCATATAAGCCATATCCTTCACTCCGCGCGGCTTAACAGACGGCCATTCCGTAAGACCATATTCTTTATACACATTGGGTTTTATTTCCTTTGACGCATCCAGCCATGACCTCAAAGACTTTTCTGTTCTTGCAATTGGGAGCTTGGCAAATTCGCGGGCAGAAAGTATTTTATTTAAGGATTCTAAAAGTTCGTGTTCTTTTAAAAGCTGATTTCTCTGTTTTAAATACGCCTTAAGCGCTTTCAGGGCCAATTTCAATTTTTCATAAGTATTTTTGTTTATGGACCAAGTGGAATGCATTTCAGGAGTTTCTGTGTGTCGAGAAAAAGGATCGGCAAACGTTAACAAAAAGAATATGGCAGATCTCTGATCAACGCTCTTGGCAGACTTGTCCAACAAAATATCTAAATCTTCTTCTAGAAGTTTCATTTCTCTTCTTAAGTCTCCGTGTTCAACAAGGTGTTGCTGTAAGTGCTGTACGACCGGAATAATATTGTCCGCCATCGCGGACTCTTTAAGAGTTTTGATGGCGCTAGCCTCTATCTGTCTAACGCGCTCCCTAGTAATACCCCACTCCTGTCCTATTTCTTCCAAGGTACATCGTCTGCCATCGTGCAAACCAAAACGCTTCACGATGACTTGACGCTGTCTGGGTGGAAGTTGGGAGATAAATTCTTTAACTAAATTCAAAGGATGAATATTTTTTGCTGTGCCCATAAAAATAAATTCTTTAAGTTAATAATATTTCTAAGTCTTTATTTAAATTCTTAAATTCATCATAATATAAACCAGGGTAATTTAAGCATAAAAGTTTTGGGGTGTCAATGACTTGCGCAAAAACAAAGAAATTTATGGTATAATAAATACGATTCAATTAAATTTCATATTTGTGTCTAAATTATTAAAAATTTTTATCCAGCAATTCAATATAGTGAGCGCCTGCAAAAATTATCGAGTAAAAATTTGGCAATGCCCTAATTTTTTATTTCCAGTGATGGGCTTTATCACTATTTTGGGCATGCTCACCACCTATTATCTTGGTATATCAAATGATATCGATCCTTATACGGTAGCTCTGATGGTTTTGGGCATAAGCACCATTTTGTTCTTAATAGGCCATTTTATAGTAGCCAGCTTCCAAATGTTGGCGGAAACAAATCAGATAAAATCGGATTTTATAAGCATTGCCTCACACCAACTAAGAGCGCCCCTGTCTTCATTAAAATGGTCCTTAGAATTTCTATTGGATGGGCGCGCCGGAGAGCTCGGCGACCAACAAAAACACTATTTGGAAATGTCTCGTCAGGATAATGTCCATATGATAACGCTGGTAAATAATCTTCTGGATGTTTCGCGCATAGAGGCCGGCTTGATGGATCTCGTCAAAAGACCCCTATCTCTAAAAGATGTTGTGACGGAAACCCTGAACGATTTAGCAGAATATATAAAATCACAAAACGTCACCATGGAGCTTAAAATTGACGGTGATTTGCCTGAGGTTTTGGGCGACCGAGAAAAAATAAAAATGTGCGTACAAAATTTAATAGACAATGCCGCCAAATATTCATTAGCGGGCGGGAAGGTTGTGATAAGCATTATTCAAAATAAAAAATTTGTAGAATTTAATGTTCAAGACGGAGGTTTGGGTATACCGAAAAAAGCACAAAAAGGTATTTTTCAAAAATTTTACCGGGCGGAGAATACAAAAAGTTATTCCGTGAATGGTTCCGGATTGGGACTGTTTATTGCTAGATCCAATATTGAAGCGATGGGTGGCCAGATAGGATTTGATTCAACAGAAAATCATGGAAGTCATTTCTGGTTTAAATTGCCGATTAATTCGCCAGCTGGCGAATTAAATTTAAAAAAATAATTTATAAATTAATAATTAAAAAGTAATTAATAGATTCTCAAAATCAGATTTGAGATTTGATTTTTGAGATTTGAGATTAAAACGTATGGACAAAAAAATATTATTTATAGAGGACGAGAAAAGTTTGCAGGAAATTTTAGGTCAAGCGCTAAAACAGCAGGGATTCGAGGTTAAGGAGGCCCTCAACGGACAAGATGGGCTCGATCTTGTGGCAAAGTTTGATCCGGACTTGATCTTGTTAGATTTAATATTGCCCAAATTAAACGGTTTTGAAGTACTGGAAAAAATTAAAGGCAATGAAGCGACCAAAAATATCCCGGTAATAATATTGACCAATCTTGAAAATAGTGAGGACATCCAGCGCGTTTTAGAGTTAGGAGCTTTTGATTATCTTGTAAAATCCAATTATTCTCTCAACGAAATTATCAATAAAGTTAAGGGCGCTCTAATTAAGTAAAAATATGGCCCAAATAGTCGAGGACTCACAATTAGCGGCATTCTTAGAAGACAGCGATTTAGTTTCCGCCAACGACCTAAAGTCCGCTCTGGAAGAAGCCAAAAAAAATAAGACGCCACTGGAACAAGTTCTGATTAAAAGCGGGAAAATTTCCAATGAAAATTTAGCCGAACTCAAGGCTTATATTTTAGGTATACCTTTTGTGGATTTGACCAAAGAAAGCATACCTAAAAATATTTTGCAGACAATACCTGAGCCTGTGGCGCGCCAACACAATATGGTGGCATTTAAAAAAAATGACGGCGCCCTGGAGGTGGCTGTTTTAGACTTAAATGATTTGCAAACTATCGATTTTTTAAGAAAAAAAACTGGTCTCAAGATACTGCCCCGCCTTACCAATCAAGAAAGCATAAAACACGCCATGGGCCAGTATCAAAAAAGCTTGTCAGCAGAATTTGAAGGAATTTTGCAAAAAGATTCTGAAAAGATAACGCTCGTAGAAGAAACGGATACTGATAAAAACGCCAAGGCCGAGACGCTACAAAAAATGGCAAGCGAATTGCCTATTATACGCATTGTAGATACATTGACTAAACACGCGATTTTACAGAATGCATCCGACATACATATTGAACCGATGGAACAAGAAGTCTTAGTAAGATATCGCGTAGATGGAATACTCCATGACGCCATGACGCTTCCCGCCCAGATACAAGTAGGACTGGCGGCGCGCATAAAAGTTATGGCAAACTTAAAACTGGACGAACATCGTCTGCCGCAAGATGGGAGGTTTAAAATTTCCACCGATGAATACAATTTTTCCATTCGTGTTTCTATACTACCCGTATATTATGGTGAAAAAATAGTAATGCGACTTTTGCCCGAAGACACCCGGAGCTTAACCTTGACTGAATTGGGATTTGACGGAGAAAGCCTGGAAGTCTTACAAAGAAATATTAGAAAACCAGTGGGCATGATTTTGGCGACAGGACCCACAGGGTCGGGAAAAACAACAACTTTATACACGATTTTAGAAATGATCAATACCCCAAAAGTGAACATTTCTACAATTGAGGATCCGATTGAATACCAAATTCCCCGAGTAAATCAAACACAGGTAAAGCCGGATATAGGGCTGTCGTTTGCCAACGGCTTAAGATCGCTTTTGCGCCAAGATCCGAACGTGATTATGGTAGGAGAAATCCGAGACAACGAAACTGCTTCTTTGGCTATTAACGCGGCATTAACGGGTCATCAGGTTTTGTCTACTTTGCACACCAATAGCGCCGCGGGAGCCATGCCCAGATTGATAGATATGAGAACAGAGCCGTTTTTGTTGTCATCCACCCTTAACGCTATTATCGCCCAACGATTAGTCAGGAGACTAGGGCCAGCCAAAGAAAAATACAAACTATCTCCGGAAGAGATCCAGCATATGTCTAAAGAAATTGACCTAAAAAAAATAGTGGAAGTTTTGATCAAAGAAAAAATTGTTGGTCCCAACGCTAAAATTGAAGACATTACTTTTTACCGCCCCAAACCATCTGAAGAGGCCCCCGACGGATACAAAGGCCGCATCGGTATACATGAGGTGTTGGAAGTAACGCCGGCAATAAAAGAATTAATATCAAAATCCGCATCAAGTGATGAAATAGAGTTAGAAGCAAGAAAAGAAGGCATGATAACAATGCTTGAAGATGGATTTAAAAAGTCAATCCAAGGAATAACCTCCTTGGAAGAAATATTTAGAGTAACTAAGGAATAGTTTAATAAAAATTTTCAATTATCAATTTTCAAACAATTTCCAATTAAAAACATTGAAAATTAAACCATTAAAAATTGTTTAGAAATTAAAAATTAGAAATTAGAAATTCAAATTTATGCCCATCTATAAATACGAAGCCAAAACTTCGGGAGGACAAATTATAAACGGCAAAAAAGAGGCGGCTGATAAAGCGACTTTAGAAAAAATATTAAAAGAAGACGACCTGACTATCGTCGAAGCTTTTGTTGAAAAAAGAAACGCGATGCAAATGATTTCAGATTTGGTCCAAAAAATCCTACCTGTGGGCATCACCGAAAAAATGCTTTTTGCCAGATACCTGCATATTATTATTAAAGCGGGATTTTCCATCAACAAAGCGTTGAGCATACTTATTTTGCAAACTAAAAATAGAAAAATGCGCGACGCATTAGAAACCATACGAATCGGAATAACACAAGGCAACGCCTTTTCAGAAGAATTGAAAAAATTTCCCAATATATTCAATGAGCTTTTTGTAAATATGGTAGCAGTGGGAGAAAAATCTGGTAGCTTGCAGGAATCTTTGAAAATTATAGCCAAAAGTTTACAGAAGGATCATCAGCTAAAATCTCGCATCAAGGGAGCAATGGTTTATCCTGCCGTAATAGTAACGGCGCTTTTGGGCATCGGTATTTTGATGTTAGTTTTCGTAATTCCCCAATTGGAAACAGTATTTGGCGAAATGGGCTTTGAATTGCCCCTCACTACGAAAATTCTTCTTGGGGGAAGCAAGTTTTTGTTAGATTACTGGATATTTTTCTTGGCAGGAGCAATAATTTTAATTTATGCCCTTTGGACTATGGCTCATACAAAATTGGGTCATAAATTTTTAAGCCGACTTTTTTTAAGACTGCCCATCTTTAAGCCTTTAGTACAAAAAATCAACACGGCCCGCATTATGCGCACTTTGGGATCTTTGCTTTTGGGCGGAGTGTCTCTTACGGAAGCGCTTAAAATTTCAGCCGGAACTATTTCCAACGCTGAATATTCTGATTCCCTGCTTGAAACCGCCAAGGCAGTAGAAAAAGGCATGCCCATACATCAGACGTTTGAAAAATACCCTGTTTTGTATCCTCCTTTGGTTTCACAAATGATAGTGGTGGGAGAAGAAACAGGAACATTAGCGGACATACTTTTACAATTAGCCGCCTTTTACGAAAGCGAAGTTACAGCCGCTACTAAAAACATGTCATCTATCATAGAGCCCGTCGTAATGATTGTGGTAGGATTGGCCGTTGGATTTTTCGCCTTAGCCATCATTCAGCCAATGTATTCAATGGCTAATAATCTATAAAACAAAATTGTGTTTATATCTTATTCCAAAAATCATCGGGGTTTTTCATTGATTGAACTGCTGATTGTTTTTGTTATTATAGCTATTTTAGGAACTCTTGGAATTTTAACCTTTTACCAGTCCACCCGCAGTATATCTTTGGATAATGATTTACAGATTGCGGTGGAAACTCTGAATAAAGCGCGACAATATTCCATAGATTCAAAGAATAGAACGCCTTGGGGCACACACTTTAACCAAGATGGCTTAGTCCTCTTTTCTGGCACCACATTTAATCCCTCGGATCCGACAAATGTGACGCTCAATCTCTCCACGTATTCGACTTTTTCTCTCATATCTTTGAGTGGCGGAAGTGACGTTATTTTTAATCAATTAAACGGGTCAACTTCCTCTTATGGATATGTGGTTGTGTCACTAAAAAACAATCCTTCCGATTTAAAAACTATTTATATTCAACCCTCTGGTATAATAAACGTGACGAGCCCCTCCCCCACCCCCAGCGTATAGAAAATTTCGAGCGGAATATTTTTATTTAAATATCTTATGCAATTAATTTGTAATAAAATTAAAAACGGTTTTGGTTTAGTGGAGCTTTTGGTCGTTATTTTTATTATCTCTTTAAGTTTAGTATATATTTTCGGTATAGTTTCTCAGCTTACCAAAGCAAGCGGAAATGCCCATTTCTCTTACCAGGCCAATCTCATCAACGAATCAAATTTTGAAATCATCAGGGCCTTAAGAGATTCTAGCTGGACCACAAATATTGCTCCTCTAATAAGTGGCGCGACATATTATACAAATACTCAAGGCGGCGTCGTTTCTCTTACTCAAATTGATCCTGGTTTGATTTATCAAAATTTCCAAAGTTCGATAGTTGTTGGAATGGTTTATCGAGATGGGAGTGATAATATCGCTTCCTCCGGAACGCTCGACACTGATATGAAAAAATTTACCAGCGCAACATCGTGGACTTTTCGCGGACAAAATAAATCCGCTCAAGCGGTTTATTATTTGGGAAATATAATAGGAAATTAAATGATAAAGATGAAAATTTTTAAAAATAAAAAAATAAATTCGTCCGGAGTGTCTTTGGTAGAAATGATAATTTACGCCGCAATTTTTTCCACCATATCTTTGGTGTTGGTTTCTTTTTTGGTTGGCGCAATGCGAGCGTGGATAAATGCTAAAACACAAAGAGATTTAGTAGTTGGCGCTCAACACGCCTTAAACGTCGTCTCGCAAGTGGTTCGTCCCGCCCAAAATATCTATCTCCCCGAAAGCTCTCTGGGCGTTACCTTAGGAGCATTAAGCGTGACGACAGAGCAAAATCCGCCCGCACATAACATAAAATTTTACGTTACAGACAGCACTCTTTATGAACAAGATGGTACGACGCCCGCTTTTGCAATTACTCCCAATAATATTTCTGTTTCTCAATTTCAAATCAACACCATCACCTCTTCTTCCACGCCACAGGGAATACAAATTTCTTTAGGTCTTTTATCCAGGGCAATTCCAGCAACAAATAAAACTTTTTATGCGACCATGGTTTGGCGCGGGGGATACTAAAAAATATGTACAAAAATATCTTAAAAAAAATATCTGCCCTGAAACTTTGTGCTGACGCTAATTCACAAGGCGGCATCACCTCTTTAATAACCATCATAGTAATACTATCGATTTCCGCTCTTGTGGTCGGCTCGTTTTCATTAAGCGCCGCCAATAATATATCCAGCCAAAAAAACACCTTAAAATCTTTTGGTTCTTATTATGCTTCAGAGAGCGGGCTGGAAGATGCTGTTTTAAGAATCAGAAAGGGCCTCGCTCTTCCTCAGCCAACACCTCAACCGATCGGAGATTCGAGTGTAACAGTAAACATCTCTTCTATTGGCTCAAGCACTAAAACGGCGACAGCTGTTTCTGCTTATGGCGATATTTATAGATCAACACAAACTACAACAATTCTGACGGACGGAAAAACTGGTTTTAATTATGGAGCACAAGTTGGCGAGGGGGGACTTATTATGAGAAACGGTAGCATGATATCCCCCGGCAATGTTTTTTCAAATGGACCAATTGCTGGTAGCCCCAACAAGCCGCTAATTGCAGGTGATGTTTTGGTAGCAGGAAACAATTCCATCCAAAGCATTATAGTTTCTGGCAATGCTACAGCTCACAGTTTTGACAATTGCACCATAGTTCAAAAAAGAACAAATGTTACAGGAGGCACGGTCAATGACTGCCCTGCCGGGTCTACCTCCACCATAACTAGCCCATTAGATCCCATGCCTCTCCCTGTTGATGATGGTTTATTAAGCGCCTGGAAAAATCGAGCGCAGCTGGGCGGCACAATTAATGGCGACGTTATTTTGTCCGACATCCAAAGCTATGGGCCAAAGAAAATAAATGGCAATTTAACTATAGGCAATAGTTCTATAATAACCCTAAACGGAACAGTGTGGGTCACTGGAAATGTTACGATATTAAACAATGCAACTATCAAATTAAATGCGTCCTACGGAACCAAAAGTGATGTTCTGATGGCTGATGGAAGATTTATAACAAGCCCTGGAATTGTTTTGCAAGGATCGGGAAATCCTAGTAGTTTTTTGATGATTCTATCATTAAGTAATTCCCAAGATGAAGATAATCCCGCCATAGAAATAAAAAACAATTTAATCGGAGCGATAATTTATGCCGCCAATGGATTGGTAGTAATTAATAACGGAGTTATGGTCAAAGAAATAACCGCTTATAAATTACTCATGAAAGAAAACGCTCTGCTCAGCTATTCGACTGGACTTGCTAATGTTCAATTTAATATGGGAAGCTCTGCTGGATGGAGCATTTCCGGATGGCAAGAAATACCGTAAATTAGAATTTAGGAGCCAGGAGTTAGAATCTAGTACAAATTACGAATAAAAATCTATTTTTATTTCTTTACACCAAGTAGGTGTGGGGGTAAAATTTAACTGTATGCATAATTTTTTACAAAAAATCAAAAATTTTTCCGTACTTGAATTAAGGCCTGAACCGATAGCCATCAGCTTTAACGATTCTTCTTTAAGATTTTTGACACTCCAAAAGAAAACTTCCTCCATTTTACCCGAGAATTACTGGCGTGAGGCCTTACCCAAAAATACCGTAGTGGGAGGAGAGATAAAAGAAGTAAAAGTATTTGCAAATTGTTTAAAAAATGGTTTGCACAAAATAGGCGTTGGAAATAAAAAGGCCACACATGCCATAATTGTACTGCCAGAAAACGCAACTTTTCTCCAACCCCTTTCTTTGCCTAAAATGTCCAAAGAAGAGATAGATGCGTCTTTGGCGACCTTGGTTGAGCAAAACATACCCTTGTCTAAAGAAGAGGTTGAGGCCGACTGGCAATTTGTTGATTCGAATGAAAATAACCAACAAACCAACATTCTTGTTGCGGCCACATCAAAAATAGGCATTGAAAAAATTTTAGAAGCTATGCGCACAGCCTCCATAGTCCCAGTCGCTCTTGATCTGGCCCCTCTATCAATAGTCAGGTCTCTTATAAATAAAGCGGACGAAAAGTCGCGACTTATAATACATTTCAATCACGACAAAACCATTTTTGTGCTTCACGATGGCAAATCCATAGATTTAGCAATGTCCAGTTTAAGCGGTATAGATTTCATACAGAAAAAAATAGCAACAGAATTACACGCGGACCCTTCGACAGGCTCAGGGCGAGACCCTTCCGCGGCATTTGACTTGATGAGCGTAAAGGAATTTTCCAATGATAATGTCAAGGAAAAAAAGGCTCTGGAAAATTCTTTAGCGGATATCATAGATCAAATAAATAAATTCAAATCTTTTGAACATTCGCCTTCTGAAAAATCCGACTCCAAAAAGCATTGCGTCTGCCAAGAAATAGTGCTTTCAGGATATTTAGCTTCTTTACAAGTAGTGGCTAACGTCATATCCCAAAAAACCAATTTACCTGTTGTCGTGGGAAACCCGTGGCAACAAAACGGCGAATTGGACATTATCCCCAAAATGAACCTCTCCGAATCGCTTCAGTTTTGCGCCACAATAGGGGGCGCCATTTACGCGCGCCAATGGTTTTTAAATCCCGTTCTTGAATAAATATGGATATTATCAATTTACTGCCCAAAAAACAAAAATCCGACTTAAAAACAGAACAAGGCCTTCGTCTTGTGGTTTTTGCCCTGTCTTGGTTATCTTTTACGATTTTAATTTTATGTTTACTGCTTTATGCGTCAAATTCGTATTTAAAAATACAACAAAAATCTTTAGACGATAATTTGGCGTCGCAAAAAAATAATCCTCGCTGGGCAGAAGTTTTAAATTCAGAAACAAAGTTAAAGGATTTGAATACATCAATAAAAAATGTCCTGACTTTACAATCCAAAATAAAATTTTGGTCTCCATTTTTAGCGGAAATGGCAAATAACAATACCGCCGGAATAAGTTTTAAAAATATTACGCTAAACACCACCGGAAAACTCGCAGTAATTTCAGGCCATGCCGAAACTCGAGAAAATGCCTTAGATTTTCAAAGCGCTCTGGAAAAAAATAGTTTTGTAAGCGAGGTAAAGGCTCCGCTGGAAAATTTTCTTGATCAGACCAACATTGATTTCTCTTTTACTCTGCTTTTAAAATAAATATGACACTAAAAACAAAAAGCATATTACTTATATCATCGCTATCAATAATACTCCTGGCGCTTTTGTGGTGGCTCATATTTATGGCCACTCAAACGTTACCCTCTCAAAAAAAACAGCTGCAAGATACCACGACAAGCTTTCAGAGCACTCTTTATAAATTATCCAATGCCAAAGAGTACGACGACACTTTAAAATTCATTAAAAATAATACGGCCTTAATAAGCTCCCTTTTTACAAATCAAAAGGACGCCCTGACTTTAGTTAAAACTTTCGAAAAAGACGCTCAAAAAAACAATTTACAATTGAAAATTAAAAAGCTCGCCAGTGGCGCCAACGAGGCCACATCCTTAAAATTTAATTTGGATTTGACCGGATCTTTTATAAATATTTATCACTTTTTAAATGCCCTAGAGGCATACCCTTATTTTATAAATATAAATAATATAAATATTAATCGCGCCGAAACTTCAACAAACACTAAAGGCGTCAAAAACGCTCCGGCACTTGTGACCACCGCGATTATTGTTGATGTTTTAATTCAAAAATAATATGCAGATTTACATTGATAAAATAAAAAAAAATCTAGATAAGACTTTTAAGCCTCTGAAAGCTTTTTTGTATAAATTGAATGCGACCGGTTTATCAAAGGTTTTTTTCTGGTTTTTCGTCACAGTTTCGATAGTTTCTTCTTTATTGATTTATTTTATTTTCATCAAAACCCTGCCCGCGGACTCTTTGAATGTTCAAGGTGGTTCATTGATAAATTTGCCCACTCAAGACATAGATCAGGTCAATACAAATTTAAACAATAAGAAAAATTTTAAGTCTGCTGAAATAAAAAGCGATCCGTTTGCTTTTTAAATTTTCTGTTATAAAATTAATCCAACATGCCACAGCCTGCCCTCGTAGTTCAATGGATAGAACAGGACTCTTCTAAGGTCTTGATGTAGGTTCGATTCCTACCGAGGGCACCACGTTGGAAAAGTCAATGCCTCGCGCGGGCAAAGCCCGCGCTCGGAGACCAAATCGTATGGATTTTTCGGGGCAAAAAGAAATTCCTGATTACGTTAAAAACAGAAAAGAAAAATTTATCAAACACTCCCAAGAGACGACACTTTCCGTGTTTTAGGCAAACACATTTTGCACTCAAGACAACCTCAGAGCTTCATTAGGAGT
>CAYHJU010000014.1:20742-22322 GCA_964357175.1 uncultured Candidatus Saccharibacteria bacterium | reverse complement strand
ACAGCCAATAGCTTGAGCGTCAGTTCTGTGAAATTAATTTTGGACAATATTTGCGAGACCATTCATTCTTTAAATCCAACCAGCTAAAAACTTTTTTATGATACCAGCACAAAAGGTCCAAGAGCTGCGCATAATTTCTGGCGCCTCTATGATGGATTGCAAAAAAGCGCTCGAAGCAACCGGGGGCGACGTAGAAAAGGCTTGTAATATTTTAAAGGCCAAGGGTAAATTGATTGCTGAAAAAAAATCAGCACGCAAAACTTCTGCAGGGCTGGTGTCTTCATATATTCATAGCAATGGTCGCGTGGGAGTGTTAATTGAACTCAAAAGTGAAACAGACTTTGTTGCCCGCAATCCAGAATTTAGTATACTGGCGCACGATTTATGTTTACATATAGCCGCCGCCAAACCTTCCTATATTAAACCGGAAGATGTTCCCGCCAACATGATAGAGGACGAAAAGAGTGTTTTTCAGGAAGAATTTGAAAAAATGGGCAAATCCTCTAAAATAGTAGAGCAAATGGTGAGTGGTAAAATTGAAAAGCATCTTGATGATATTTGTCTATTGCGTCAACCGTTTGTAAAAAATCCTGATCAGACCATAAAGGATGTAATTGATGGCTATGTGGCTAAATTTGGCGAAAATATAGAGGTGGGTAATTTCGTTCGCTACGAAATATAATTATTATTTATGTGGATTTTTTGGGTTAGTCTTTTTATTTTAAGCTCAGTAATACTTTTTGTGTTTGTAAAAAAACACAAATCAACCGTTGTTCCTGTTAGCCCAGAAAATTTTTTGGAATCGTCTGTTCTGTTTAAAAATGTTATTATTCAGGGCGTTCACTCGCAAGTATGGATTATAGTAGTTAATAACGTTGAAAAAGCATTGCGTAAAATACGGATACTATTTTTAAAATTTGATAATTTCGTTTCAAACATTATAGACAAAGTGCGCGGCCATTCATCTAAAATTGTTCAAAAAAACCTAGAAAATCAAGAAAATGCGCGCGAAAACAAAGATTCTGACGAAAGCGTTTCCACTACTGGTAATAATAACTAGACTAGCTGATTAACAATTTTATACACTCTGCTGTCTAAATGCCGCCTAGTCCCGACGCATTGGTCGGAAAGCCGATTGAACATCGGCTCTCAGCGGGCAGGGCAGGGTCCCGAAAAATCATATAGATTTTTCGAGGATCCTCGATTTTTTAGAAATCTTTGATTTCGTGAAAATCGGGACAACGGGTTTTGCTCCGATATTTTCAAAATTAAATATTTTGTTAAAATATCGAGAGTCCTCGATGTTTTATAAAATTTTGCCGACCTAGCTCAATGGCAGAGCAACGCTTTTGTAAAGCGAAGGTTCCGAGTTCAACTCTCGGGGTCGGCTCCAAAATTTTAAAACATCGGGATAAACCGCAATTCTGTCGACAATGGGCGCGTGGCGGAGCAGTCAATCGCACCAGACTGTAAATCTGGCGGCCACTGGCCTTCGTAGGTGCAAATCCTACCGCGCCCACCATAAAGTCACCCTCGAGGCTCTAAACGCCGTTGTAGCTCAGTTGGTAGAGCAACTCCAT
>CAYHJU010000014.1:0-20732 GCA_964357175.1 uncultured Candidatus Saccharibacteria bacterium | reverse complement strand
GGCTCTGGGGAAACAAGAATAAGTAAACAATTTCGAACGAGAAAGCGGGTCCCCGGTTCTCCGCCAAAGGCGGATCCGCCTCGGGCGGAAAATCCGGGCAACGGCTCCAGTTTAATAAAATAAAAAAGCAATAAATATGTCTCAAGATAATTTAATAAAAATGGCTTGTTCAAAATGTAAACATGTGAATTATTGGTCAAGCAAAAATAAGAAGAAGGTAACTCGTAAAATTGAAGTGAGCAAATTCTGTTCCTGGTGCAAAATGCACACCCCGCACAAAGAAGGGAAGAAATAATTAAATTTTAAAAACCCCCGCTTAATTAGCGGGGGTTTTTATATTTACTAAACTGAAATTATTATATACAATATAAAGTATTAAAGTTGGGGGGTGTGGTTCAATGGTAGAACATCGGTCTCCCCGCCTGCATTTTTTTATGGGTCCATAGTTTTAATGGTAAAACATCGGTCTCCAAAACCGAGGTTCTCCGTTCGAATCGGAGTGGGCCCGCAAATTTCGGCGGGCAGGCAAAACCGTTGATCAGAGTTCGATTCCTTGCACCCCCGCCTTCGCCCGCCATAGCAGGCTTCAGCGGGCACAGCCCGCTGAAGATCGCGACGGAGGGGGTATTTTAAAATATTTTAACTAAATTAAAGACCATTAGTTTGGGCCGGTTAGTTTGTCTGATAAAAAAGGCCCCGCTTATTGCTAAGCGAGGCGTCTTTATTTTTTTATTTATACTATCAACCCTGCGGCTCTCGATTCTCTTTCTGCGATTTTGCTTCCTTGACTCATTAACTCTTTGACATCTTTGATTGACCATTCCATAGAAGAAGAGATCAGGGTGGGACTATCGGGACGAATAATAACAGGATCCACCATCCGCCCACTGGGATTAAAATTAAACTGTTCGAATATATCAGTAAAAAGAGCTTTGGCGCTATCCACAAAATTCTCACCTACCATCTTGGGCAAATTTTCATACAAAGCAGAGATGGTTTTAATTTTATTATTAATTCTTTTTGTTCTTTCTATCTGAATCTGTCCAATGGTTTTACTGGGAAAATGAAAACCACGAGTCAAGATTCTAGACCAGTTCATTTCATGATATTGCTCCAGAGTCAGAGGCTCATCGCATGGATCTGAATCAATAACTATGATAATGTTGCAACCGTTATTGATAGCGTGATTGATCGGAAGAGGATTGACCATGCCACCGTCAATAATAGGGATGCCGTAAATTTCTACTGGTTCAAAAATACCAGGGAGGGAAGTTGAGGCAATTATGGTCTCGGCAAAAACATTCTTGTTCACTATGAGCGAGAGCCTTTTTTTGTTAGAAGACATAATCGCGCGAACAAAATCCGCTTTTTCTTTAATCACCAGCGCATTTCTGTCTGCGTAGTTAGAAAAAACAATCTCCTCTCCCGTTAAAAAATTAACGGTGATTACATCAAGTTGAACAGATGACTTAAGAACTGGCTCCATATTTATTTCACGAATGAGTTTTCGAAGGGGTTCATTGCTCAAAAAAGATTTAAATCCTCCAAAAGGGTGTTTGGCCATGCCGGCTTTATTTAAGTGAAATGGCGGCTTTTTAAAACTGCTCATAGCCGCGGCCTTCAATTGACGAATGCCGCCCTCAAGATATTTAGCGGCGACCACAGCTCCGGCTGAGACGGCCGCTATATATGATATGTGAGAAGCTATGTCAGATTCTACCAAAAAATCCAGAGCGCCGACATGAAAAAACACCTTTCCTGAGCCACCGGAAAGCACTAGACCAATCTTGTTTTTGCCATCCGTACACTTTTCTGCAAGCACAGCGCCCTCCTACTGACATTATTATTTTTCAAAGATCTGCTATCTTTAATGTAATACTTTTATTCAAAAAAGCAAGAACAAATAAAAGAATTTCTAATAAAAATCCCTTTTAGCGGGGATTTTTATTGATAAATATTTTTATTAATCTCTCGACCTGTTTTTCTGAATGCACCCATTTAATCCTCTTATCTTTTTTAAACCATGTCATCTGACGTTTGGCATAATTAAGGGTATTTTGTCCTATTAAACCCAAAGCTTCGTCTTTTGTGAAGTGATGTTGAAAATATTTTATAAATTCCTGGTAACCAATAGCTTGAAGGCCTGGGGCCTTAAAGTTGTACTTTTTATATAATTTTTCCACCTCCTTCTCCAGTCCAGTATTTAATTGCTGTTTTAATCTTGAAGATATGTTTTTCTTGAGAGTATTTTTTTCAGCTTCAATTCCCAGTTCTAAAACAGAAAAAATTGGCTCACCGATCGTTCTTAATTCAGAGAATTTTTTGTTGGAACCACTCATTACTTCAAGCGCTCTTATGATTCTCCGTTTATTTTTCAAATCGATAAACCTGAGAACGTCTGGATCTTTTTTTATTAAAATTTTTGCCAGCACCTCCAGAGATTTTTTTTCTAATTTTTCTCTCAATTGCCAATCGGCTTTTATTTTGGGTATGTTTAGGTTGTCTACTACAGCTTTAATATAAAGGCCTGTTCCTCCTACCAAAAATGGTAGCTTGCCCCTTTTAAAAATATCTCGTGCCGATTTTACAGCTAAATTTTTATAAAGTTGAACGGAAAACTTTTGTGATGGATTTTTTATATCTATTAGATGGTGCACCACCCCCAGAGCCACATATTTGCCACGAATCATTTTACCAGGAATTTTTGCTGTCCCGATGTTCATTTCTCGATAAATTTGACGTGAATCGGCATTTATAATTTCACCGTTGAATTTTTTAGCTAATTTTATGGATAGGGAAGTTTTCCCGGAAGCGGTCGGACCCAAAACGACAACAAGCGGTATGAGCTTCTCTTTATCCATGAATTATTTCTCCTTCCAGCCCCCACTCACGACCCTTTTTAATTTTAACCTCTGCGAAATTACCTATAAATTTTTGTGCATCTTTTTTATCCATCAAAACTTTTACGGTCTTGTATTGTTCGTTTTTTCCAAGCAAAAACCCATTTTTATATTCCGAAAATAAAACCTTAGTTTTCTCGTTTTCAAATTTTTTGTTTCTAAGTTTAGCCGTCTTTTTTAAAATTTCATTTAGCACCTCAAACCTCCTGTCTTTTTCTTCCCAGAAGATATTGTCCTTAAAAGAAATAGCCGCGGCTGTTTGAGGGCGGGGAGAGTACTTGCTTATAAAAGCCATGTCATACTTGACCTCACGAAATAGTTTTGCGGTATTTAAAAATTGTTTTTTGTTTTCGCCCGGAAAACCCACGATAACATCAGTAGATATCGCTATATCGGGTATAGATTTTCTTAATTTTTTAATCAATTCCTTATAGTGAGCTACAGTATACGGACGATTCATTTTTTTAAGAATTTCATCATCTCCTGATTGTACAGGTAAGTTTATATAATGAACAAAGCGCTTTAAGTGAGATAAAGTATTTATAGTTTTTTCTGAAAAATCTTTGGGGTGCGGGGAAGTGAAACGTAGCCAAAAATCACCCTTGATTTTATCTATTTCTTCAAGCAGTTCCTCAAAAGAACATCTTCCGCGTTGTATTTTGGGGATAAAATTTTTACGAGTTTTATTATTCCAAATAGTTTTTTCTTCCAGGCCGTAAGAATTAACATTTTGTCCCAAAAGCCAGATCTCTTTATAATTTTTGCTCACTAATTTTTTTATCTCTCTGATGATTTCCGCCTTAGGACGAGAATATTCTCGGCCCCTTGAAAAGGGCACTATGCAATATGTGCAAAAGTTATTGCACCCGTAAGAAATAGGCACAAAGGCAGAGAAATTAGACTGGTATTTTGAACTAAAAGATAAATATTCTTGCGGGTTTATTTTCAAATTTCCGCCCAAAAGCCCTGGAAGCCGCCACAAATCTTTGATTGGTAAAAATATATCAACAGGAGGAAGGATGTTTTTAAGCCGCGACAAATTATGGTGCAGCATGCATCCGGTAAGGATTATTTTCAAATTTGCATTCTTGTTTTTAAGAATTTGCAACTTTGGAGCACGGCCCAACACCTTGTCCTCGGCAACCTGTCTTACTGAACAAGTGTTAATAACTAAAACATCCACTCTTTCTAGCACAGGCGATGGCCTATACCCCAATTCTTCTAAAATATTAGCTATGCGCTCCGAATCGGAGATATTGGCTTGGCAGCCAAAAGTAATAATATGATAATTCTTAGATACAGACATGATTATAAAATACAACAAGCATTTCAAAACGGCGCAAATTTGCGCTCGTTTTTTACGTAAAATTTTAATTTAAATTAATATAGATCTATTTATTTTCCAAATTTTCTGGACAAGCCGGCTCACTGATATTGCATTTTTCAAAATTAACCGCACAACCGCCTCCATATTGTAAAGTTGATCCGCCTACACACTTTTTGTTCAAAGATGGACACACCACTTCTTTTTCTGAACAATTCTGAATCTCTGGGTTTTGTGATATTTTCTCTACTCGCACTTCTTCGTTATCATTATTTAAATTATTTATAACCGACGGAATTGACTCGTCCTCTGCCTTTTCTTTTGGTTGCACCATTACACAGCTACTTAGTGCCGAGCACTCATTCTTGATAAAATCACCATCTATTTTTAAACAAAAATCTTTTACATTCAACAGATCACTATCGCACAAAGAATTGTCTTCTGATTTGGTTTTTAATCCTGCGACCAAAGAGACGGCATCTTTAAGTCTGTTTTGGGCTTTATACAAGGCAATAATAGCATCTGTGCTCTTATTTTTATCGTATAAATCATTGGCATGGATAAAGTATTTTTCACCATCAAGCGCTGTAATATTTATTTTATTTTTTGACCAAGTGTCTAAATTTATTGATTTATTAATCAAATTTTTCTGTAAATTGCCCAACGCGCTAAGAAAATCTCCTCGATTTTTTATAAATATATTTTGCAATGAGGCAAGAAATTCGGGGGTGGACGAAGCGCTTTGAAGCGCTTTATAAAAAATATCGGTTTCCATATAAAAATCATTGGTCATCAAATTCTCAAGCGTGGCCTCTATTACATCTGTTGATGTGGAACTGTCAAATTTTAAAACGGCATTTTTTATCAAATTATTCTCTAAAACTACCACAAATTTATTTAGATTAAATTTGACGGGTAATTTAGAAAATGAACTCACAATATCCGCGCCCTGTGCGCTTAAAGTTACAACTCTTTGATTCAGTTCTACGAATCTATTAAATTCTACAGAGCTCATCTTGCTTAAATTTTCCTCAAGATTTTTTATGAATTCATTTTTCAGCAATAGAGTCGCTTCACGACTATCAGGATAGGCGATTGAAAAATTATCAAGGACAATTATAAACTCTAATTTTTCAGCATTATCCAAAGAATTCATAATGTCTCGCGCCTTGCTTGCCACCAGCTCTTGGCTGTTGACCGTTATTATAAAGCTTAATGGCACAAAGACCATTGTCTTAGTCAATTTATCCTCGGTTTTTTGCATATTCTTTTTGGCGCTCGCGCTAATCTTACTCCTATCCACTTGATCAAAAAATTTCTTCAATTTGATGCCCTTGGATAATTCGACGCTTAAAAATTTCTGTGCCGCCAAAGATGTAAATCCACCGCCTGATTGGAAATCATCCGTATAATTTTGCAAAGAATCCAGACCATCCGACAAATTGTTAGATGCTTTAATTATTGCTGAAGTGTTTTGTGGGGCAGAGAGAGTTATTTTTTGAAGTTCTAATGCTTTTTCTAAGGTATAATCTAAAATGTTTTGGATTTTCTTCAATTTATTAAAGGTGAAAAACAAATGAACGTCCTGTTGCCATTTTTTGAGAAAATAAAATGGATTAGTCGGAAGTATGGACGGTTCTTCCACGCCCAAATCATTTGGTTGCAAAATAGCTTCACTATCAGAAACAGACGCGGCATAAACCGTGTTGTATTTTTCTATTGCAACCAAAGGAGCCAATACCGCCAAAACAATACTTAAAACTATAATTGTCGCGCTCTTTTTTAGCATAAAATGTATCAATTTATCAACGTTATTGAGACAATCTCACTTTGTGCGACATATTAAAACGCCCCTGCACTCTTTACGGCAGTATACCACGCTTGTTTAGAAAAGTAAATTTTTATATGCTCCCAAAAATTAGAGTGTTTTTAAAGCAAAAAACGAAACCACCATGAATCTGGAGAAGCTATGCCATATGAAAGCGGTAAAATTTTGTAAAAACTAAAAATAATTACTCCTGAGGCAACGACAATGATAATCCATCTGCTCTTCTTGGTGAATTTTAAGAAATGATCTGAAACCAGGGCCGTTGCGATCAAGCCCACACAAAGCGCCGTTAGGTAGTGGTATATAAACATCGGTCTTTTAATAAGTGCGAATGGGAGCCAGTTGAATAAATATAGAAGGATTAAAAATATAAACGGGGAAGGAATTTTCTTTTTTTCCAAAAAGAATTTTAAAAGCAAAAACGGCGATAAAAATATTAAAAATGTATAAAGAAACCATGTGATCGGATTGCCCATAAGGTAAATTCTCTGTAGTATTCCGGCCTTATCGGTATCCTTGGTCCACTCATACAAAGGTTTTTGCATAAGTGGCCACTGGTTCCAAGCGCTGGCATAGGGGTGCTGTGCCGTTATTGATTTATTAGCCGAATACATTTCCTGATTGGTGATTAAAAATTCACCAACATAGCGCCAAGTTGGTTTTAAAAATTTATAAGGAACATAATCTTCAAATTGCCAGAAGCTTGTGCCGTAGAAACTTTTAAACGGCACATTGTGATCTTTCGGAGTTAAGAGGGCAAAGTGAATGGCAAAGAATGAAAAATACAAAGCAAATACGATGGCGCCCATTAAAACAGCTATTTTTATATTTAAAAATAAATGTTTATTTTTATAATCATCATATAAAAAATAGAGAAGCGCGGGAGCCAAAAATCCTAATCCCGTCCATTTAATGGATATTGTCAGTCCAAAAAACACACTGGACACAATAAACAAAATGATTTTTTTCTTAAGAATTTTATTTTTTATTCCCCAAAAGAAAAATGTTAGTCCTAAAAATCCAAACGCTAAGAGAAAAATATCCACAAAAACAAATCGGGATTGCGTTAAAAGAGCATTGTCAAAAACTACTAAAAACGCAGATATATTGGCGGCAAGCAGACCTCCGCCCAAAGACAAGACAAACAAGAAAATAATTAAAGGAAAAAGCGATCCCACGAGGGCCGGTAAAAATCTAAACCAGTATATAGGCACATCCTGGTAATCCTCGCCGATACTTTTGAAATCAAAATCTGTTCCTTCAAAACCAGCGAGCTTCGCGGTGCCGGCTATTAATAATTTTCCCAACGGAGGATGTATGTCAAAATATTGTGTTTGATTGAAATAATTGTTTACAAAACTGCCAAAATAAAGCTCGTCAAAAACTATTTCATGGGGCTGTTCTAAATTCCAAAAATGCAAGACAAAAGATATGACTAAAATTAAAATAATGAACCCCCCCACCTTCAAGAAAGATTTGAGGTTGCTCTTTATTTTTGTGGCAAGGTCATGTTGTGTTTGAGAAGGTGGGGGGGTGAATAAAAATTTTTTAAAAAATGATTTCATAATTCAGTACAAAATTAGTCACAATTAACTTTTATAAGAAATATATTACTGGATTCATCCTTATATGCCACATCTAGATTTTTAAAGAAGTCCAAATCAATTGGTTTATAAGAATTTGCAAGATCATCATCAAAAAGCATGTAATCTATGCGCTCACTGCAAGCTAATTTTAAATTTTTATCCTGTAAAATTTCCTTGATGTTTTTTTCTCTTGGGAGATAGTCTATGCCTTGTGTCCAAAGCCAGCCCGTATAGCCCAAATAAAGCTGGCGTCCCGCAAGCATAGCTGGCTGAGTCGTCGGAGAAGTGCCGACTAAAAACACCGAGTTGGGCGCGGTATTACCTTTGATCCACTCTGCTAATTTAAATTGCGCATCATTATAATATCCAAAATGATTCTTTTTAAAATTAAATATACGCGCCTGTACATCCAAAATTCCCGCAAATGTCCCTAAAAATATAGCCACCACAGCAAATGCCACGGCAAAATATTTTAATCTTATTTTTGTTAAAGCGACCACCAAATAATATAAAAGTCCCACTGACACAAAAGACGCCAGGATCCACCAGTTAAAAAATACCTTGTTGTTGTCAAATTCCCAAGGCTGAAAGATGAAGAGATTGGACAACGCAAAAATCAAAAATGACGGCACCAAAATCCATTCCAAAAAATCATAAAGATTTTCATTGAGATGGCGCAGAAGCTTTCTTCCACCGAATATTGATAAAATCAAAAACAGAGACCAGAGCCAAAAATTCATCCCGAAGTTTTTACTCCAAAAAATAAAAGCATTAGTGTCAGTGCCAATTTTAGGCAAACACCCAAACCAGGAGCCCGGCGCATGTTCACATGTCATCCACCCAAATTGCGGCTTGAAAAACATCCCTCCGGTGTTTTGACCGATAAAATGCATTCCTTGATTTAAAAATAATAAAGAGGGGACTGCCACCAAGGCTGAAACTACTCCGAATAAAATCCATCCTTTCCAATTTTTATTTTTAAATACTGCCCAAAAAAACCATGCCAACCCCGCTATTGCCAGAGACAAAAATGTATGACCATGCACCAAAGGTACCAAGCCCGCCAAAAAACCCATTCTCCAAATTGAAAAATCATCCCTATAAAGCCATAAAAGTAAAATCAGCACCGCCAGCATAGCAAAGCCCCACACAAATGATCGTTGATGGGATAAAAAGGATATGGCCGGCACTATCCAAACTATATTTTGAGTAGAATCAAACGATGACGGCTTGCCTCCTGTGCGATTATCTAAATGAGTATAGTCGTGCGGAGGATTCAAAAGAGTTTCGGTAATCGGATAAGAAGATGTGGCGCTCGCTGTTTTGATATCTTGAAAAAACTGCCAAAATCCCAATCCAGAACCGAAAATAATAATAAGCAAAACGGCAAAAGCCCACCAAGGAGATTTAAAAAATCTTAAAGCGATAAAGAAAAAAAGCATTATGCCGCTCAGTCCTAAAATCACCAGGGGCGCATAAAAAGCAAATAGAATTCCACTATTAAATTTGAGCAGTATCGCGCTGGCAAAATTTATTAAAAATGGATAAGTGAGAGGGGAGTTTGAAAAAATTGGCTGAGTTACTTCAAAGGGACTGGCAACAGACAAGCGTTCTATCATGCTTAGGTGATACGCGCCGTCCCCCCAACCGATGAGGATTCCTTTTATTTGGGAGTCATTTTGATCGTAAATCAAAACACCAAAAACCACCGCCAACCAAACAACAATTACCAAAAATACCAAACAAGCTCCCACAATAAAATTTCTGGACTTTTGCCGATTAAAATTTCTATTTTTAACAGCATAATACGCGGCAAGAAAAACATCTCTGATAAATTTGTTTTTCCAAAATATAAACGCTAACTCTAAGACCGAAGAAATGATAATGCCGAGCCATAAATCTTTAGCCAACAAAGAAAAAACTAGCGTCAGCAAATATCCGGAAATTTCCCCCACAATAAGCGCTACTAAAATTTTTTCAAACAAAAAAAGACGATTTTTTTTATCAAAAAAATCAATTAGCGCAAGACCAAATAAAAATTGTGTTACTAAAAAAACTAAGGCGAGATACAGCATAATATCCTTCGCGCTACAAAATTAGTTTATCAAAACAAATCGCCATCAAACCAGCGGATTTTGTTCTTTTGTAAATTTTTCCATCACCTTCTTCAGTTTCAAGACCTCTGTTTCTCTTTTTCCACGATGCCTCAAGGCTACTGATTTTTGTTTCATCTCTTTATCGCCGACTACTATCGTGTAGGGGATTTTTTGGGTTTCGGAATAAAAGATTTTTTTACCCACAGTATCATCGCCATCTAAAATTTCTACTCTAAAATTATTTTCCTGCAGTTCTTTTGCAACCGCAGAGGCATATTTTTGGTTTTGTTTACCAACAGTTGCCACAGCTATTTGAGTTTTGGCCATCCAAAAAGGAAAAGCCCCGCTATAGTGCTCTATTAATACTCCGAGCATTCTTTCAGGAGAACCCACCAAAGCGCTATGTATCATAATCGGCGTGCAATTTTTTCCAGTTTGATCTGTGTACTCAAGCCCAAATCTTTGGGGCATATTTAAATCAAGCTGTACAGTAGAAAGTTGCCAACTCCTTCCCAAAGAATCGCATGCCAATAAATCCATTTTAGGCCCATAAAACGCCGCCTCTCCTTCAGCCACCAAAAAATTTATCTTTTTTTGCACCAATAATTTTTTAAGCATTTTTTGGGATTTTTCCCACGTTTTATCGTCTCCTAAATAATTTTTTTTCTTTTTTGGATCTCGCAAAGATAATCTTATGGAATATTCCATACCATAAGTCTTCATGACTTGCGCAATAGCATCCAAAAGCTTGTTGAATTCTTCTTCCAATTGATCTTCTCGGCAAAAACAATGGCTGTCATCCTGGGAAAAAGATCTAAGGCGAGTCAATCCGCTCAGCTCTCCAGGTTTTTCATCTCGATAAAGCATTGAAAAATCAGCAATTCTGATAGGTAAATCTTTATAGCTTCTTTTTTCTGAACCAAAAATCTGCGTGTGTTGCGGACAATTCATGGGCTTTAAAAAATATTCTTCATTGCTATAGTGCGAGGTAACATTAAACATGTCATTTTTATATTTATCGTAGTGGCCCGAAATTTTAAAAAGTTCGGCCTTATTAATTTGAGGAGTTTGTACCTCCTGATAACCCATTTCTTTGCGCAACTTATTTGAATATTCTTTAATTTTTCTAAGCACGAAAGCACCCTTAAAAGTATAGAGGGGAAGTCCCGGGCCCACTAAATCTGAAAAAACAAAAAAACCCAGTTCTTTACCAAGCTTTCGATGGTCTCTTTTTTTAGCCTCTTCCTGCTGGGCTAGATATTTTTTTAATTCTTCTTCAGTATCAAAAGCTACTCCATAAATTCTCTGGAGCATAGGATTTTTTTCATCTCCTCGCCAATATGCGCCTGCTATTTTGGTCAATTTAAATGCTTTAGAATTCAAGAGCGAGGTGTTTTTTACATGAGGCCCCCGACACAAATCTATAAATTCACCGGTCTTATAAATAGTAACAAAATTCACCTTGTGTTTTTTTGCTTCCGAAGAAGATGCTTCCTGAATCTCATCATATTTTGTGGTGCCATGACTCTCTACATCATTAATAAGCTCCGATTTATATGGTTCGCCTAAATCCGTAAAAATTTTCTTTGCCTCTATCAAATTTAATTTTCTTCGGACAAATGGAGTTTTTCTTGAAATAATATCCCTCATTCTTTTTTCAATCAGAACCAATTCTTCAATTTTAAGTTGATGAGGAAGTTCAACGTCATAATAAAATCCATTTTCTAGCGCGGGCCCCACACCAAAACGCGCTTTAGGAAAAAGCTCCTTTATGGCGGCCGCCATCACGTGTGCGAATGAATGGCGTTTCATTTCTACGGATAAATTATTTTCGTCTGATTTTTTCATACTTTTTAAAATTTAGTCGGTAACTCTATTTTATGATTTTTAAAACAATTTGCAAGCAGAGGGGGGTAATATTGATTTTTTGAATTAAGTGTTATAATTAAATAAAGGTTAAAATTATTTGAAAGTTTAAAAGGTCGAAAAAT
Organism: uncultured Candidatus Saccharibacteria bacterium; assembly: GCA_964357175.1. Classification (GTDB taxonomy): domain Bacteria; phylum Patescibacteriota; class Minisyncoccia; order GWC2-36-17; family CAYHJU01; genus CAYHJU01. The sequence goes on along the minus strand of CAYHJU010000014.1, from coordinate 9,007 downwards.
TTAAATAAAATAATAAGAAATAAAATATGGAAAAACAAAAATTACTTATTGTAGGAGCATTAATTTTCGCGGTTGGCTTGGGAGCGGGCTATTTGGTTAGCCGATATGCTTTTAACGCCCAGCTTAGTGAAAGTGGAGCAGCAACAAAGAACTGCATCGGAACACCCTCAGATTCAGAGCTTGCAGGTGTTACTAGTTGTGGAGATCAGACCACTCAGGCTCGTTGTGGAAACTTAGCGGGTTGCACGTGGGTTGGCGCGACTGCAACCAGACCATCTCCTTCCCCTTCTATTATTATACAGAAAACCACTGCACCAAAAGGTACGCCGCAACTATAAAACTTGATATTGCGTATAAGATTAACCCCCGCACCAAAATTTGGTGCGGGGGTTTGTTATAGAAAACAATCTTTGATTTTTAGAGCTTGCCACTAAAAATGGGGAGGGGTTATTTTATCTCCTGCACCCTATCGCAAATAACTTTTGGTTCAGCGTCTCTTAAGGAAACTTTTCCTGAAACTAAAATTATTTTTTCTTCCTGCCAAATATCTTGATTGTTTTGAAGCGTTGAAGGAAACACCACGATTTCTATTTTTCCCGTAAAATCTTCCAGTTTTACAAAAAGCATCGGCTGACCCGCCTTGGTCGTTATTTTGTGAATACTCGATATTATGCCGCCCAAAGAAACAAATGACCCTTCTTTGAGCTGAGCCAAATCTTTTATCTGATTTTTGGCCAATTTTTTTATTTTATCCGTAAAAGCGGAGAGTGGATTGGAACTCACATAAAGCCCTAAAAGCTCTTTTTCCCATGAAAGCTTTTCATTGGGTAAGGCTGGGGTAGTGGGCTTTAAATTTAAAACCGGCTTAATGTTTAAACTTCCGAAAAGATCGCTCTGCGGATTAAGTTTTGACTTGGCATTAGTATGCGAGTATTCCAAAATTTGTTCTATATTATCCAAAAATTGTTTACGCTCGCCCATCTCGTCCATCGCGCCGCACTTTATGAGCGATTCCAAAGATTTCTTATTTAGGTCTTTATTGGTTACCCGTAAAAGCAAATCCGCCATATTTTTATATGGCCCGTTTTTTTGACGCTCTTCAATTAAAGCGGTAGCGATGCCCAATCCTACATTTTTTACGGCTCCCAGGCCAAATCTAACAAACTCTTTGCTATCTTTTTTCACTACAGAAAAATTCAATTGGCTTTCGTTGACATCCGGCGGCAAAACATCTATGCCCAAAGACTTACATTCGTCTATCAAAGTAGCTATGCGCTCAACCTCAACGCCTTCATTTGTCATCAAGGCGGCCATAAATTCAGAAGTAAAATTTGCCTTTAAATAAGCTGTCTGGTATCCGATGAGTGAATAGCACACAGCATGCGAACGGTTAAATCCGTAGCGAGCAAACGGTTCTATAAATTCCCATATTTCCTCGGCAGTATTTTTTGAAATTTCATTTTTTACCATTCCGTTTATCATTTTTTCTCTCTGTTCGTCTAAAAGCTTCTTAATCTTTTTGCCCACCGCCTTGCGCAAAGTATCCGCCTCGCTGATAGAAAATCCAGCCAGCTCTCTGGCTATTTGCATTACTTGTTCCTGATAGACAATAATGCCATATGTTTTTTTAAGAATAACCTCCAGTCGAGGATGTAAGTAAGTTACAGATTTTTTGCCGTGTTTTCTTAAAATATATTCCTCCACCATACCAGCATCCAAGGGTCCGGGACGATAAAGCGAAACCATAACGGTTAAGTCCTCTAATTCAGTTGGCTTAAGCTCCTTAAGATATTTCTTCATTCCCGAAGACTCCAGCTGAAAAACACCTGTAGTTTTTGCTGCTTGTAAAAGTTTGTAGGTTTTTTTGTCTTCTAAAGGAATCTTATCAATATCAATTTCAATATTTTTTCCGGCTTTAATTAAATTTATTGTATCCTCAATAATAGTTAAATTGCGCAATCCCAAAAAATCCATTTTCAAAAGTCCCAGGTCTTCAATGGCATGCATCTCATATTGGGTTACGATGTTTTTTTGTTGCTCGCCATTTTTAGTCGATCCAGTTTTTGCAACATATTGTAATGGCACAATTTCGTTTAACGGATTAGCGCTAATCACCACGCCGCAGGCATGTGTAGAGGCATGGCGCGCCACACCTTCAAGACGCTGAGCTATATCCAAAAGGCGTTTAGCGTCAGGATTGGAATCATACAAATCCTTCAACTCTTTTACTTCCTTTATCGCTTTGGGAATGGTCGTTTTGCTTTCGCCCAACATAGGCGGAATCATTTTGGAAATTGCATCACAAAAAATATATGGATATCCCAAGGCGCGCCCAGCATCACGCACAGCGGCGCGCGCCGCCATGGTCCCAAATGTAATGATTTGTGCCACCCGGTCACGGCCATATTTTTGGCTAACATAATCCAAAACTTCATCGCGCCTGGTATCGGCAAAATCTAAGTCGATATCTGGCATTGAAATACGTTCCGGATTTAAAAATCTTTCAAAAAGAAGGTTGTATTTTATCGGATCAACGTTGGTAATATTTAAAAGATACGACACGATGGAACCGGCCGCCGAACCTCTGCCTGGGCCGACTACGATGCCCTGATTTTTAGCCCAATTTACAAAATCCTGCACTATCAAGAAATAATCGGCAAATCCGGTTTTTTTAATCACATCCATTTCATAATTTAAACGATCAACTATTTTTTGCTGATTTTCATTTTCAATTTCAAACGCATCAAAACCGTATCTTGATTTTATTCCCTCCATACAAAACTTTTTAAGGCAGGAGTCTGCTGTTTCGCCAACGGGAAGATGGAATTTAGGCAGTTTTATCTTGCCAATTTCAAGTTCGACATTGCACGCTTCTGCGATTTTTAAAGTGTTTTCTAAAGCTTCCGGAACGTGTTTAAATTTTTCGCCCATTTCTTCCGGCGAAGTCAGAGAAAAATCTTCATCTTTCATCGTGAGGCGTTCATTTTCATCAACTTTTTCGCCGGTTTGAATTGCCATCAAAATATCTTGTATGGGGGCATCTTCTTTTTTTAAGTAGTGAACATCTTGTGTTGCCACCAATGGAATATTTAATTTATGCGCCAAAGCTATGAGATCTTGCTGGATCGCTTCGTGAGATGGAATATTTGGATGATGGCTAATTTCAATATAAAAATTTCCTTTGCCTAAAATTTCTTCATATTCCCGTGCAATTTTTTCCGCCTCCTCGTGTTTGTTTTTTAAAAGCGCTTGATCTATTTCGCCCTGCAGGCAAGCAGACAGTCCGATTAAATTTCCACTTTTTTCTTTCAACAACTTTTTATCTATGCGCGGTTTATAATAAAATCCTTCCAGGTTCGCCTTGGTTACGAGCTCAACCAGGTCTTTGTAGCCCTGATTGTTTTTTGCCAGCAAAATTAAATGGAATCTTTTGTCATCAATACCTGTTTGTTTGTCTGTTAAATTTCTGGGGGCCACATATATTTCACATCCGATTATAGGTTTGATACCGTTTTTCTTGGCTATTTGGTAAAATTCAATCACGCCATACATAGAGCCATGATCAGTTAAGGCAACAGAGCTCATTCCCAATTCTTTTACGTACTTTACCAACGCGTCAATTTTTGGTAAACCGTCCAGTAGGGAATAGTGAGAGTGAACATGAAGGTGTGTAAAGTTTAAAGATTTTTTATTTTGTGTTTCGGCTAAATTTTCTTCCATAAGAATTTCTAATGCTTGCATTATAGCAAGATAAAAAAATGTTAGCAAAAAATTTTAGGAAAATTATTTTTCCATGATTTTATTCGAAAAGACTCTCGTTTTTCCCTGCGAGAAAAACTCGCTTCGCTTCTTCCCTCGCTCCCCCTCCCTTTTGGCAGAAGTGAAACATTTATTTACTAAGCAATTTATTTAAATTAAAACATTTAAATGCGCCCGACAATGATTTATTGCCAAAAGGGAGGGGGACCATGCTCGTTCGGTCGAAGAGACTTTTCTTAATAAGATCATTCCAAAATATAGTCCACAATCTTGATGTGGGTAATTTAATAGAAATTTTTTATTGTTTATTTTGCTTATTCTTTTAAACGATTTTTATCGAACATTTGCGCGGCGAGGATATAATTTAATGATAAATTTGAGCGGTCCGCCCAAGGCGGATAAGTCCGCCCAAGGCGGATAAGTCCGCCCAGGGCGGATTGGTTCAAGTTGTTTGAAGCCAGCCCCTTTGGATTATCCAAAGGGGCTGGCTGAGTTTTGAATCAAAGCGAAAAAGAATCTTAAATTATCTGAGCAAGCATCTGAGAGATAAAAAGCGTTTAAAGAAATTGTTTGATGGATATAATGATAAACCAATGTTAAAATTATTTTATGAAACCCATTAAAAATAAAGAATTTGCCCGCCATGAGCAGTTTGACCCTGAGCTCACTGCCGAAGGGCCAGGTCGAAGGGTCGTATTGCTTCACAATATCCGCAGTCGTTTTAATGTCGGGTCTATTTTTCGCACCGCCGATGGGGCAGGAGTGAATAAAATTTATTTGTGTGGAATTACTCCCGCGCCTCCACATCCCAATATCGAAAAAGTTTCTTTGGGAGCCGAAAAAAATATTCCTTTTGAAAAAATCCGCAACACAATACCTTTGATCAAAAAATTGCGCGCCGAAGGATTCCAGATCGTAGCACTTGAACAAAATAAAAAAAGTATTCTTTATAATAAATTTAAGCCCAAAAACAAAGTGGCTTTAATTTTGGGCACAGAAGTTTCGGGACTGCCTCCAAAAATTTTAAAACTGGCGGATAAAATTATAGAAATACCGATGCTTGGCAAAAAGGAGTCATTGAATGTCTCTGTAGCTTTTGGAATTGCGACGTATCAAATTAGAAAGTAGTAAATAGTAAGTAGAAAATAGAAGTTAAAAATTTTCAATAGTAGAAGTTTTTCTGGTTTTTGTATTTATAAATTTTGAAATTGAAAATTGATTGAAAATTGAAAATTAGAAATTGAAAATTTAAAACGCTAGATTCTAAATTATAGATTCTCGCTCTTATTTCTGTTATAATACCGTTACATTTAATTTTTAATGACTATGCGTGTCGTTTTAACAGGCGGGGGGAGTGGGGGACACCTATTTCCTCTTCTTGCTGTCGCTGAAAAATTAAAACAAAAGTTGTCTGTGGGATCACCCACGGAGCTTTCAACACAGGCAGAAATTTATTATATCGGACCAGAGATAGAAAATCAGGATATTTTAAATGAATTTCAGCAAAGCGGAATCATTTGCCGATTTGTTTTGGCCGGAAAGGTCCGCCGTTATTTCTCCTGGCAAAATTTTACGGACCCCTTTAAAACGCTGGCTGGATTTTTTCAGACGCTTTGGATAATGTTTCTTCTTATGCCAGATGCCGTATTTTCTAAAGGCGGATTTGGCGCGATTTCTGTCTGCCTTATTTCAAAAATATTTTTCATTTCGCTTATAATACACGAGTCAGATAGCGTGCCCGGATTAAGCAATAGAGTGTGTAAATTTTTCGCCACGAAAATAGGCGTAGCCTTCCCTCAAGCGCTTCAATATTTTCCCGTCAAAAAAACCGCGGTAGTGGGAAGCCCGGTACGTGAAAAAATATTAATGGGAAACAAAGAAAACGCTGGTCGCCTTTTTAATTTTGCCGTAGCCACAAATCCTGTTATTCTCGTTCTGGGTGGTAGCCAGGGCGCAGAATCCATAAACGATTTAATTTTTGCCGGCCTTCCAGATTTATTAAAAAAATATGAATTGATACATCAAACCGGTCCCCGCCAATTTGACGAACTGAAGAGGGAACTGAGTGCAGAAATTTCTCAAGAACTCGGAGCGTCCTACCATATGTTTCCTTTTTTAAATTTAGAACAAATTTCCAGCGCTTATGCCTCTTGTTCTATGATAGTAAGCCGGGCTGGAGCAGGAAGCATATTTGAAATCGCCGCTTTGGGCAAACCTTCTATTATTATTCCTTTACCAAATTCTGCCTCGGATCATCAAAGAGAAAACGCCTATGCCTATGCTTCGTCGGGTGCGGCCGTAGTTTTAGAACAACAAAATCTCACATATCATATGCTTATTGAAAATATTGATAGGATCGTTAAAAACCCCAAGGTGTATCAAAAAATGACTGACGCCACTAAACAATTTTTTACGCCCCAAAGTGCAGAAGTTATTGCCAAAGCGATAGTTGAGCTTGCAAAATAAAAACTTAAAACTATGTTTGAAGTTAATCACGTTAAAACCTTGCTCAAAAAACTCTTCCTTTCAATACTAATCCTCTCTCTGATTCTAATAGCAAATAAATCAGGCATCTTTGCCGCGCCTGTATCTAACGGCACAACCGGTATGTGGTCCGATACTTTTTCAGACAATACCGGCCTTGGTTCTAAAACTTTTATAGATGTAAGCGGCGGCTCCTTGCAACTCACCAATGCCGGAGGCGGTTTTGTCGCGCCATTTCAAACCGAGGGCTCTGCCACATCTACGGATATTAATCCTATTCTGCCAGAGACGGATTATATAAACCCTAATAGTATTGCTAAGTACAATAATTTAAATATTAATGCCACGGTGCCCGCCAATACTACGGCCACCGTTCAGTTAAACGCGTTTAATTTTTATGCTCAAACTAATTATATTGTAGCTGACTCTATTATTCCTGGTAATTCTGCCGGATTCAACTTAACCACGGGTACTACCACTATAAACATCTCATCTTTATTGAAGTGGTATTTAACTAGTAAATACTATCGTCTTTATCTTAAAACAAACCTTGCGACAACTGATATTAATGTGACGCCCACCATTAATAGAGCGGAGGTTGCCTGGACCCCCCAGCAGGGTAATTTGTCGGCCACCACCTTAGCGAGTTCGGTGTGGCCTATTAATGCGCATGATTTACAAGGAACTTTCCGAAGTCAATATTCCGGTCCGGGTTATCCGACATTTAAATATTTTAAACCATTAAGTGCCCTAGGGCCGCTTACAAGGCATAAATCTATAGTAGATGCGTCGGGACATTATATTTTAAGCACAGAAAATGTAAATATGCAGGCCCTGAACAAATCTGATGGGGCTAATTTATGGACATCTCCTTTTATGTATAACAGCAATCCCTTTCTGGGATATGATGGCATGACAGCCGCAACTAATGGCACCATATACGGAGTAGATATAGGGAACGACTTTCTTTACGCGCTAGACGACTCCGACGGAATATTCAAAGCCATTAAAAGAACCATGACGGGAGGCCTTAATTCTACGCCCGCCCTATCAGACAACGGAAAGCTTTTTTGGATAGAATTTCATGGATATAATCCTACGACTACAGTGGCCACCCTGGTAAGCGCTAATTCTGATTTATCTAAAAATTGGGGCAACTCTTTATTTTTGGATAGCGCAGACATAGCTGGTGGTTATGTATATAATTTTTCTAACCTCGCTTTTTCTCCGGATCAGTCCAAAATGTATTTTGATTATTCTAGAATAACATCAGTAGGCAATGCGAACAAATATAATGAGGGTCGGCTATATGCCTTTAACTCTTCAACTGGTTCTTTGGCGTGGAGTTATAATATGGGTCCGGGCGACGCAGGCGCTCATAGAATTTTTGTGGGGTCAGACGGAACTATTTACGCCGGTTCATCTTATTATTCTTCAGACAGTCGCATGCCACCTCCCGCCAACCCGAGTGTTTACGCTATTAATCCAAACGGAACCCTCAAGTGGTCCTACACTTTTTCCGGCACCGATTACTTTATGACCCTTCAATCTCTGGGCTCCGATAGAGTATTTGGCTTGGTCACTGATAAAACTTCGTATACCAAATATTTCGCTCTCAGCCTGACTGACGGTTCTGTTTTGTGGAAAAACAGCATCAATTTTCGTAGTATGCAGGATATTTATTCTTATGGCATAGCCGACAATAGCAACAACATTTTTAGTATTCCAAATAATAACACCTCCACCTCTACGACGGTACAAAAATTAGACTCCAGCGGCAACATTAAATGGGGAATCAACTATCCCGCTATTGGCGCCATCAATCTTTCAGGTCAAGCCTTAATCGATGAGGCTGGCAATCTTTTTGTGGCTTCTGGATCAGCCAACAGCGCCTACGCCGGTCTCTCTGTCTTCACCAACTGGACTCTCTCCTCTACAGATATCTCTGCCAACAACTACCAGACAGGCGACACAATCAGCTTTGAAGCTCTCTCTAATATGCCTCAGACTAATCCTCTGACAGGAGGAGCCAATAAGGTTCAAATGTATTTTTCAAATGGTGATGTGGTCTCACTAACCTACAGCTCAACTAGTGGAGGCAATACTCACTGGACAGGCACATATGTCGTACCTTCCTACCTTGCAAGCGGCACCATTACATACACCGTTGAAGCGGGTCAAGACAACATCTCTACAGATGTTACTACCCGCTTCGCTACACCAGCTGAAAACTCTTCCAACACAGGCTTGACTGCAACAGGCACATTTAAGAACACTCAAATCTATTCAGGATACCAGTGGTGCCAGACAGACTGGTCTGGTGGATCAGGACAGCTCTATTACAGTAACGCCGCAGTAAACAAATATTACACAGCTGGAAGCGATGGAGTGATTGACTCTACAGCTAATCAGCTTACAAAAGCGATTGGTGCAAACATAGTAACTGGTCAACCCAATATGACATCCAGTACTGCGAACAATGGTGGCATTGGAGCAAACACACTTAGCGTACCTCGTGGTGTATATTCTGACGGCACAAGACTGTTTATTTTAGATAGAACAAATAATCGCGCTCTCATTTACAACACCATTCCCACATCCAACGGAGCTTCAGCAGATGTAGTCGTCGGCCAACCCAATATGACGTCTAGTACTGCAAATAACGGAGGGATTGGGGCGGGGACGTTGGCTTTTTCTAATAGTTTTTTAAACACAACGGGAGGAGTAATTTCAGTTGGCAGTAAATTAATCGTAGCCGATCAGG